>CALHBW010000252.1 GCA_937930625.1 uncultured Saprospiraceae bacterium
TCCCCATCTCCGTCAAGGTCGCTGGCAAAAATGGAGCTTAAAGAAAGATTACCCTCATCAATAATGATTTCACTACTAAAATTGCCTTGCCCATCATTTTCATACCAAAGAATCTGTTCTTTATTTGTTGAGGCAAGAATATCATTATCGCCATCGCCATCCATATCTACGGCAATAACATCAAACGCACCAATAGTATCTGTAGAAATGACTACTCCGGCATTTGTTCCATAACATTCAGACTCCAAACCGGGATTATAAACGCCTGCACAAGCGCAGTCGGTTTGATAGATGTCGTTTTCTGTAAATGGGTCTTCATCATCACAAGCATCTGCCGGAAAGAGACAGGAGGCATCATCTTGGGTAGCTTCTGCGTCAAAATTACAGGCATCAGGATTGGTGCAGCCTGTGTCTTGGGCTTGAAGGGTATGTGTGTGGCAAATCATTAATATTGAAATAACAGCCCACATGAGATTTTTTGTAAAATTGATTCTCATAGCAAGTAAGTTGTGGTTTATCGGGATACGGATTACGAGTTGCTTAAATACACATCAAAAAGAGGTGATTTTAAAAATCTTTAATGGTATTTGAAACACTTAAAACCCGTACCCCGAACCCCGGATGAATGTTTGGGTTTTGTGCAAGAAAGAACAACCGATTGTATAATATCGATTTTAAATTAAAATTGAAGCTATGTATAATTGAAAGTAGAAGCAAACCACTTTTTTGGAATTATCACCACGCCCTAAAGACATGAATTTTGGTAAATAAAATACAAAATCAATTTTTATGTAAATTATTTTTATTTTTAATCAATTAAATGTTAATTATTTACAAACAATGTATTGTCACCTATGTTATATATTTTTTCAAAAAAACATTTATAAAAAATAACGATGTGCTCCGTATGAAATTTTATAAAATATATGCTGAAAGCGATTTCCCCTTTAGTCAGTAGAAAATTTATTTTCAAATAAATATTAAATTGATTTTTAGTATTTTAGCAAATAAAAAGATGAAATAGACTTTTAATTTATTGACTAAAAATGATTGGTCTATATGAAAATAATTAGCTTGTTTTGTCTTATTATATTTTGGGTATTTTTGAAATTCGGTTTATTTCTATAAATATCTCACTATGAATAATGGTTCTTTGATAATTTTTGCAAATTCAATAAAACGCTCTTTTCACGCAGAGTTCGCAGAGAACGCAGAGTGCTGATAATCAATTCTCTGCGACCTCTGCGCTCTCCGCGTGAGGTACTATTTGCAAAAAATGTCAAAGAATCTAAATTATTTATGTTTTATTAAAAATAAATAAAATGTAATGTATTTTATTTTGTAATTTTTTAATAATCAGTTACAAAAAACAAAACAATTATGTCTAAAGATACCTTACACCAATTAATTCACTCCCTTTCTACCTTTGAAAAAGGATATTATATCAAGTCAAAAGAAGATAGTCACCTGACCACCCTTTTTAATGCGATGAATAAATTGGAAGTCTATGACAAAGCTGTACTCGAAAAGCGACTGAGCAAACACCCGGAAATCGTCCGACACCTCGCCAAGTATAAAAATGATACCTATACCGACATCATGAAAGTGATGCGCTCATACAGACAGGAGAAGGCACCAAATGTGGAAACCCGATTGAGGGTCTATTTGGCGGATATTAATTTTTTGATAGAACGCGGCTTGCACGAAAATGCGATGAAACTCATCAAGGATGCCAAAAAACTGGCGAGAAAGTATGAGAAGTATAATATCATTTTGGAAATCATCCGCTACGAAATCGATTTGTCCAAACGCCTGTACGACAAAGGTTATATCGAAATAACCCGCACATTAATTGAAGAAGAAAAGCAAGTGATGTCTATGCTCAATGATGAGTGTCGGTATAATGAGATGACACATTTGATAGATATTGCCTTTCAGCGAAGCCCGGATTCTAATAGTCAAAGCCGCACAGAATATCTCAACAAATTGATGAATGACGAGCTTTTGGTCAGCGAAGAACGGGCTGTTTCTTTTGCTTCGCAGTATCAATATCATACGATTTATGCCTTGTATTATGATATGACAGGCGATTTGCAAAAAAGATATAAGCATCGGAAAAAGATTGTAGATTGTTGGGATGTTCACCCTCACCAAAAACATGAAAACATCCGGTCTTATACCTCAAGCATATACAATTATCTGACGGTGTGTGTAGAACTCAAAAAACACAAGATTTTTGAACGGCTGTCAGATAAACTGAAAAAAGAGATAAAACCTAAGAATCCATACGAAGAAGCCATTGTATTTCAACGAGTTTATTATTCTCAGTTGTATTACTATATTTTAAGGGGGGATTTTGACAAATTAGCATCACTTATCGTTGAAATCCAACCCCTTTTGAAGAAGTATGAAAAAGCTATGGTAAGCAAAAACGTATATGTTTTTAAAATAGCGATTGCCTATACTTTATTTGTAATGGGTAAATATGACGAAGCCTACAAAAATTATAATGACCTCATCAAACAAAAACTTCCGGTCAGAATAGACCTTCAATGTAATGCGTGGCTGTTCAGGTTAATTATAGCTTACGAACAGGGACATGATAATTTTGATAATGTATATCGCTCGACTCAAAGATTTTTTGATAAAATCAATCCGGAAGAAGTTGGAAAAGTTCATTTGCTCGTCATGGAATTTTTGCATCGGCTTACCCGAAGTGCATTATCCGAAACGAAAGCACTGTATATAGAATATCAATCAACACTGCAAGTATTGCAAGGCAATGAGATACGACCTACCGAGGGGCTTAATGAAATATTGATATGGATAGAATACATGATAACAAAAGAAAGCCAAATGGACATTTATAAAAGACGAGTTGCACTGGCTCCCGTCAATAAAAATCAAGCATCAATGAATCACGAATACAGCAATCAAGAGGCATGAAAAAAGCATCTGATACAATTTACCGCTTAATCCACGCACTCGACAAAACCGAACAACGCTATTTCGCGCTCTTTGCCGAGCGGCATCAGATTGGTACGAATAATAATTATTTTCAATTATTTCAAATCATCAAAAAAAATAAAATTCATTCGGATAAGGAATTGCAACCGCATATTCAGGGTTTGGATTTTGTGAAGCATTTGCCCGTAGTCAAACATCAATTGACAGACAACCTACTAAAAGCACTTTCCCAATACGACGAGGTCAACAGCGAAGAGGAACAAATCAAACAACACTGCCACAAAGCCCTTATTTTGCTCGGAAAAGGCTTGCCCGAAACAGCAGAAAAATACCTAAACAAGGCAGAAAAGAAAGCCCTCGCCCAAGAACATTTCCACCTGATGCCCGAAATTATTGAGGTTCGCAAGCGGATTATTACAAAAAGATATTACAAAAAAACGGATGCTGACGCGCTCATAAATTTGTACGAACAGGCAGCAAAATATCAGCGTTTGCAAGACAATAAAGATGAATATTGGTTGTTGCGCTCGCGTATTTATAAATTACATTCTTCGAAAGCAGTTGATAGGAAAGTGCATGAGCAAGAGGAATTAACCGAACTCCTCAATGCCCCTCAACTGCAAAACGAACAACAAGCACAGAGTAAAGATGCCCAACTAGATTATCTTCAACTCAATGCCCTTCGTTATTTTATAGAAAAAAATTATCAACAGGCGTTTGAGTACAATCGGCGTTTTTTACGACTTTTCGATGAACATCCCTATTTGCTACCCTTGTACCCGGATCGTTATCGGGCGATATTGAATAATTATTTGATTGATTGTGTGCAATTGGATAAGGAGGCAGAACTGCGGGCGGGTCTGGAACGTCTTTATGAGTTGCCGCAAGACAAGGCATTTAAGAAGATAAAAGATACGGCATTGCAGGTGTTTCGCTTGGGCTATCAATTGGAGATGAATTGGAATATCAATAAGGGTAATTTCAGTGCAAATTGTGAGTTGATACCGCATCTGACCAATGAATTGAAGCGATATAAAAAGGCATTGGCAGCACAGCAAATTCTTGTTTTTTATTATTTGATAACGTATTCCTTGTTCGCAACAGGGCGTTTTGAGGAATGTCTGGATTGGGCAAATAAAATTATTAATAAAACGGATGAAAAGATGCTGACTGTGATACAAGTTTCGGCGCGCATGTTGGAGATTTTAGCGCACTTTGAATTAGGAAATACCGAATATACACATTACGCAATAGAGCGTTTTCGACGGTTTATTCGTAAGCAAAAATCACCTTACAACATGGAAAAAGCACTACTCACAGGCTTGACCCAATTGCTCAATCAAACGCCTGATAAGCATCAAAAGATTTATGAGAAGATGATTACAAATTTATCAAAAATAGAGGAAAGTGGGTATTTCAAAGTACAGGTTTGGATACAATCGAAAATCCAACGATGTACTTACGAGGTGGCTTATGGTCAACACTCCCCCAAAACCTGATAACCTGTCTGAGAATGACTTATTCTTTCCACTTGTTGTACCCATACAAAATTAAAAAAGCCCTGTGCGCTGCACAAGGCTCTATAACTAACTGATTATCAGTGTACCCGGAGTGGGAATCGAACCCACACTCCCTTAACGGGAACAGGATTTTAAGTCCTGCGTGTCTACCAGTTCCACCATCCGGGCGAGGAATAATGTGGAAAAAAAATATGGGTTTGGGCATTATGCTCAAACCCATATTTAGTTTTGGAGCGAAAGACGAGATTCGAACTCGCGACCCCGACCTTGGCAAGGTCGTGCTCTACCAGCTGAGCTACTTTCGCTTAACGGAGTGCAA
>CALHBW010000253.1 GCA_937930625.1 uncultured Saprospiraceae bacterium
AGACTTTTTGATGTGAGGGATTTTGTGCTTAGTTTTTGCTTTGAAAGCATGAGTTTATCTGGATAAATGATTGTTTTTAAAGTGAAAAATAAGTGCAAAAGCCACCGTCAAAATGTTTAATTCTTACCCTAAAGAAGTATAATACCTCTTTTTTTCCCAAAAAACATTTACCTTGTATTTATGTTTTTATCACAAAAAATAACGACTATGAAAATACATCATGTAGCTTGGCTTTCCGTGTGTTTGCTGGTGTTCAGCACTTGCCGCCCAAAACCTGACGACACGCCGCCCATTGACCCCGAATGGGAAGTATTATTCACTATCAATCCCGCAGGAGTCAATCCACTTTGTGCCAAATTGGAAGTGGAGGCAAATGTAGCCGGAAAAGTCAAAGTTGAAGTCGTCGGGCAAGACGGCGAAGCATCAAATATTATACATACATTTTCAGAACTTGCAGCATCACAAAGCGTCCCGATATTGGGTTTATATCCTGATTACGAGAATATTGTGCAGGTTAGTTTTTTGGACGAAAATGATAGCGAATTGCTCCAAAAAGAACTGACGATTACGACTGAAGCATTGCCCGAAAACCACCCAAATATTACGATAATCACCGCCACACCGGAAAAAATGGAGTCGGGATTGACCCTCATTAGCAGCCGTTCTAATCCGCCTCCGAATCGTCCGTATATGATTGATGCCTTTGGGAAAGTGCGTTGGGTATTGGATTATACCGACCATCCGGTACTCGGCAATTTGTACTACGATGTAGGCATAGAGCGACTACAAAACGGTAATTTTTATTTGGGTGATGCAGTGAATGATGCTATTTATGAGGTAGATATGTATGGTGATATTGTGAATGAATGGGTATTGCCCAATTATGGTTTTCATCATAATGTACAGGAAAAACCCAATGGAAATTTTCTCCTGACCGCCAATCATTATTCAACATACCACGAAAATGGCAATCAGACAAAACAGGATTATGTCTTGGAAATAGACCGTCAAACGGGGGCTGTGCTAATGGAGTGGGACTTGAAAGAATCGCTGGATGAGTGGCGTATTGCGTATGCCAATTTCCTCAACGAGAACGCTATGGACTGGGCGCACGTCAATGCAGTGATTTATGACGAGTCAGACCATACCATCATTGTCAGTTGTCAAAGACAAGGTGTGGCGAAGTTGGATTATGACAATAATGTGCTGTGGATAATGGCGCCGCATCGTGGTTGGGACACCAATCGTAAGGGCGTTGATTTGAATGACTTTTTACTTAATCCATTGGACTTCAATGGTTTGCCTATAACGGATAATGATGTGGTGGAAGGTAGTACAGCACACACAGACTTTGAATGGAATTGGCTGCAACACGCACCAATGTTGATGCCTAACGGCAATTTGATGCTGTTTGACAATGGACAATATCGCAATTTTGGTACGGCTATGCCCTATAGTCGCGCAGTGGAATATGAGATTGACGAGGACGCAATGACCGTCCGCCAAGTTTGGCAATATGGCAAAGAACGTGGTTTGGAGACTTACGCATATATTGTCTCGGATGTCGATTTTTTACCTAAGAAAAATAACATTTTGTTTAGTCCGGGGTTTTGCAATGCCAATAATGTCAATATCAGAGGCGGGCGCGTGATAGAGGTCAATTACGATACAAAAGAAGTTGTTTTTGAAGCGTTTTTTAATGGTGGTCCCTTGGATTTGCAGTTTCATCGGGCAGAGCGATTGCCTATTTATCCTTCTATTTAATTCAAGTTGCGGATAACCGCAACAGTCGATAGTTAGTAGTCCGTAGTCCATAGGAATACGTGAAACTCGCTTTAGACTGACGTTTGTCTATGGACTATTGACCATCGACTAAGTTGAGGTTTCGCAACTTGAGTTATTTAATAAAAAACATATATTATGAAAAAATGCTTTTTCATTACGTCCGTACTATGTTTACTTATCTTTTTTTCCTGTCGTAAGGATGAAATGCCGCCGGAACCGCCTCCCATTCCGGCAGAAATGCAAGTTGCTTTTACACTCAATCCGGTGGGTGTCAATCCGCTTTGTGCCAAGTTGAATGTTGAAGCCAATGTAGCGGGAAGAATTAAAATTGACCTTATAGGACAAGACGGAGCAGCATCCGATATTTCGCATACTTTTTCTGAATTAGATACGACACATCATGTTCCAATATTAGGCTTATATGCTGATTATGAGAATATTGTGTATGTGACTTTATTGGGTGATAACAATGAAGAATTGACCAAAGACACCATTAAAATCCAAACGGCATCTCTGCCTGAAAATCTACCCGAAGGAACAGTACAAATCCGAAAAACAGACAAAATGACGCCCGGTTTTACCCTCATCGGCAATCACGCGAATTACATTCCCCATATGCCGTACATGATTGATGCTTTCGGAAAAATCCGTTGGATATTAGACTATCGCGAACATGCTGAACTGTATAATCTGTATTTCGCAGTAGGTATAGAACGACTACAAAACGGCAATTTTTATTTTGGGGATGCAAGCAATGATGCTATTTATGAGATAGATGTGTATGGAGAAATTTTGAATGAATGGGGGCTTGATGGCTACGAATTTCACCATAATGTACAAGAAAAACCCAACGGCAATTTCTTGATTACGGTGGACAATCCCGACAGCTATCACGAGAACGGTAATCTCACAAAAGAGGATTTTATCTTAGAAATTGACCGCCAAACAGGTGATATTTTGAATATTTGGGATTTAAAAGAATCGCTTGATGAATGGCGAACGACTTGGGACAATGTACTCAACGATTCGCCGATGGATTGGGTACATGCTAATGCGGTGATTTACGACGAATCGGATGGCAATATCATCGTGAGTTGCCAGAAACAAGGGCTTGTCAAGTTGGATAATGACAATAATGTACAATGGATTCTTGCGCCACATTTAGGCTGGAATACCAACCGAAAAGGCGATAACCTGAATGATTTTTTACTCACGCCTTTGGATGCCGACGGCAATCCTATCACCGATACGCAAGTCTTAAATGGCTATGAAAGCCATCCCGATTTTGAATGGAATTGGTATCAACACGCGCCCTTGATTCTGCCGAATGGCAATTTGATGTTATTTGATAATGGACTCAATCGCCATTACAACTCAACAGAAAAATACAGCCGCGCCGTCGAATACTTGATTGACGAGGAAGCGATGACTGTGCAACAAATTTGGCAATACGGCAAAGAACGTGACAATAGAACCTACTCGCCCATCGTATCGGATGTGGATTATTTATCACAGAAAAATAATATTCTATTCAGTCCGGGCAGATGCGATTTTGATGGAGAAAATATACGCGGCGGTAGAATAGTGGAACTTGATTACGCTACACAAGAAGTTGTTTTTGAAGCAATTATAAACGGCGGACTTTTCGATTTGCAATTCCATCGAACGGAACGATTACCAATTTATGCAGATAAGTAATGTGGTGATTTGATAATTTTTATATTTTTTAAAATGTAAAATGTAGAACACAAAATGTAAAATGTAAAAGGCTTGTACCATGCAAACGGATTTATTTTTTTTTATTATTTAAAAATTTAAAAATCAATAATATAAGAAGTGCCTTGCGTTCGTCCGCGTCCTACAACTTTTACATTTATTATTCTACATTTTACATTAAAATACGCTCGAATTGGTCTCGGTTCAGCCGAGAGGAATTTGTTTTTTGGAATTTCATGTTATTGTGATTTGTAAATAGATGCTATATTTGAATCTCGTTCTAAACAATCACATAACATGACTACGTTTAAAATTTTACTGACTGCATTGGTTTCCTTTCTAATGATGAACTGTGCCATCGCGCAGACAGATACCATTCCAACAATTCCCGCCGAAGCACCGCAAGAATTAGAAGAAAGCGAGCCGGAGGCTTTTGTCGAAAAAACAGCTTCCGGTGAAAGCATTTATCGTATGGTAGATGAAATGCCCCGCTTTCCGGGTTGCGAAAACAGCGACAAACCCACCGCACTGAAAAATGCTTGTGCAAAGGACAAACTCGTAAATTTTATTGCCAACGAATTGCGTTATCCAAAAGAAGCGGCAGAAGAAGGCT
This sequence comes from uncultured Saprospiraceae bacterium, assembly GCA_937930625.1. Classification (GTDB taxonomy): domain Bacteria; phylum Bacteroidota; class Bacteroidia; order Chitinophagales; family Saprospiraceae; genus JAHDEO01. Next base: position 4,115 of record CALHBW010000253.1, read on the forward strand.
TGGAGGGAATGGTCTTGGTATCATTCGTAGTGAATGAGGATGGCGATATTATGCTGCCCGAAATCAAGCGCGATATTGGCGGTAAATGTGGCGAAGAAGCCCTGCGTGTAGTGAGCCTCATGCCCAAGTGGGTGTCGGGTGTACACGAAGGCGAAACGGTAAAAGTACGCTTCAATTTACCAATTAATTTTCGCTTACAAGATGCGGATAATGAGGAAGTTAGTGAAGAGTCGAATTATAAACTCATCTGGGGCAATGCCAAACCGGAAGGTATTGCAAAATCAGAATTGGAGCGACTCAGTGAGGAGAAAATCTATGTACGTGATTTATACGGAAAAATTCATCCGATTAGCGAACTCGAACTCGAATATACGCGAGGACTAAAGTACAAACAAGTCGATGGCTATGATGAAATCAGCGAAAAAATGGCAAAGCTCATCCGCAAAGCCCGCAAACGCGGACGAATCATTTTTTCTGCCATCATTCAAGGCAAAGAAGATTTTCTGACGGTTACACAGGAGTTTGTGGTTCGATGAGTAAATGAATAGATGAGTAAATAATTCATTCATTCATCCATTCACTCACTCAATTACAAGGGTTTGTGGTATCGGTCGCGCCGGGTGGTCTGTAGAGTTATGCGTACAGGCATACTCCTCGATAGTTTCATTACATTTGCGGCAATCCATCAAATGACTTTCTACCTGATAAGTTTCCTTCGCATTAAGCTCTTCGCGGAGATATTGTAACATAACCTCCTGCGTCAAGCAAGTTTGTGGTGTTGATCTTTTCATGTTATATCCTTTTTGGAACTATATTAAAATTCTATGCCAAAAGTACAAGAAAAGACCTTACAACTCAATATAGATAAGACGAGATTTTGTGACATCTTACATTTGGATTGACGAGTTGACGAGTTGTCGAATTGATGAGTTGATGAGTTGATGAGTTGTCGAAATTTAGTTCATCAACTCGTCAACTCCACAACCCGTTAACCCGTCAAAAACATGATGACGCGAAAAACATTCAACAGGTACAATTTTTTTTGAAAAAAAATTACATTGATGTAATTGTTTGATTATCAGGTTTTTAAAAATAGAAAATAGCCCCAGACACGCGCTTGTTCAGAATACCCTTACTTCCGATTGGCACGAAAAGTGATTTATAGGGAGTACAATATAAAACAGCCGGATAAGATTGCCCCACAATTTTATTCGGAGATTCATTACCACAAAACATATATTACTATGAACAAGCATGTTTTTTTACACACCACACTATTATTACTCTTTTTCAGTCTGAACACCTTCGCACAGCGCAGCGATAAGCGCGTATATAACGACGATGGTTGGTGGACACTTGGACTCACAGGCGGCGTCGCATGGCAAGATGGTGACATCTGCGCGCTACCCGGTTGGGGAGCAGGTATTGACCTCGCCAAAAACATTTACCATACACCCGGCGGCTTGCTGGATTTGGACTTGCGCGGACGCCTACTCTACACCCAAACGTATGGTGCAGACCACGAACGCTCTTACGGTATTCTGGACAACGCCGCGCTCAACGGTACAAACGACCCCGCCGTCAATTACACCGCACCAAACGGTCCCGGTTATACATTCATGAACAACAAAACGCACCTCGGCGAAGCTTCCATCGAAGCAGTGCTGACTGCCAACCGTTTACGCGAAAATACGGGTATTATCCTACAAGGCTTTGGTGGGCTTGGACTCGCTGGTTATCAGACCTTTACAGACCAAAGAGAAGGCTATAATGGTGCTATGTATGATTGGAACGAGATAGATACAAACCGCCGCCGATGGGATGTTTTGAATCAAACCGGCGGTGCTTACAGAGGAATTTACGAAACACCTGCGAATGACTACGATAATGCGCCGCGTATTTCAGTGATGCCGTCTTTGGGCTTGGGTTTGGGCTACCAACTCACACGCAATTTCTCTGTCGGTCTGGAACACAAAGTCAACTGGGCATTGCACGACAATCTCGAAGGACAAGAATACAAGCGCGAAGACAATGAATTGACCGATGATAATGACCTTCACCACTATACTTCGCTCTACTTGCGTTGGAGAATTGGCGACAGATATAAGCAAGAACCAACGCCATCCGTTTATAATGAACCGATGGAAGATAAAGGCATGGGAACTTATCCCGGAGATGCGTACGCAAATGCACCAATTATTACATTTACAAAACCAAGAAAAGAGGTCAATACGGTCAATAATGACCGCGTAAGCGTGGCAGCTACCATCGAACATATCGACGGACGCGGAGATATTGATGCAAGATTCAACGGAAAACCACTCACGAGTTACACATTTAATACTCGCAACGATAAATTCGCAGCAGTACTCGTACTGGAATCGGGGACTAATGAACTCGAAATTACTGCAACCAATAAATTTGGAAAAGATATAGACAGCCGCGTCTTTATTTATGAGCAAGAAGCGGTAGGATATACACCTTCTACTACACCAACTCCAACTCCCAACTCCAACACAGGGATGAACAAATCTCCCGAAGTACGCATCACGCGCCCCACCTCGAATCCTTACAACAGCGAGGCACAAATCGTTCCTTTGAAAGCTGAGGTTAAAAATGTATCGAGTAAAAATGATATTATATTCAAAATCAATGGTAAACGTACCTATAACTTTGAATTGGACGGTTATTTAGGCAGCACAATTACTGCTAATATTCCACTTGAAGTAGAGACGACCAATGTGAGTATCAGAGTAAGCAATGCTTACGGCAATGATACTGATACACAAAAAATCGTTTACTGTCCACCGAACGGTTACACTAACAATAATACAGGCAATAATAACGGTCCACGTCCGCGTGTACGTATTAGTTCGCCTTCGGCAAATCCTTATAATTCAACAGAAAGTACCGTCCCTGTAACCGCGACTGTTGAAAATGTGAACAGCAAAAACGATATTACATTCACGGTAAATGGTCAGCGCAGAACGAATTTCAATTACAGTTCATACACAGATAAATTCACTGCAAATGTGCCTTTGAACGGAGAACGTACAGAAGTCATTATTCGTGCAGTAAATAATTATGGAAATGATTCAGACGATTTGACGATAGTATATTATCCGCCGACAGTACTGCGTCCACAAGTGACGATTACTAAGCCGATGAATGACCCGCATACCACACAAAGTGGCAATGAGCGTATCAAGGCTACGGTCACCAATGTGAATAGCAAGGCAGATATTAATGTTAAAATTAACAATCAGCCAATACTCAATTTTGATTATAGCAATTCGAGAAATGAGGTGACATTCACTGCGAATTTGAATCCCGGAACGAATACCGTTCACATCAAAGCCACCAACTCTGCGGGCAGCGACAGCGATGATGTTGTTATCAATTATAATGCTATCGAAAGACCGACAGTAGAGATTATCAAACCCGGAACCGACCCTTATACTTCCGGTACCGCGACCGCGACTGTTATAGCCGTTGTCAGAAATGTGGATAGCAAAAATGACATTACATTCAAAGTGAATGGCAAAACGACTAATAACTTCAATTACAGTGCATTAAGCGGGAAAGTATCGTCAACTATCAATCTTGAAAACGGTAATAACAACGTTTATATCAAAGCCACCAACGAGGCAGGTAGCGATAGCGACGACACGGTAATTAAGTACAACAAACCAACACGCCCCGTCAATACAGGTCCGGGACAATTCAACCAAGTCAAAACACCGACGGTGACGATTACACAGCCGCACGAAAGCCCTTTTACCGTCAGTAGTGAGCAAGTGAAAATACTTGCTACCTTGACCAACGTAAACAGTAGCCGGGACGTGAGTTTCAAAATGAATGGCAAAAACATTCGCGGCTTCCAATATCAGCCCTCAACGGGTAGATTTGAAGGTACTGTCACCTTGAAAGAAGGGAATAACAACATCGTCATCACAGGACGAAACGGCAGCAAAACAGCCAGCGACAACACCAGATTGGTGTATGAAGAACGCGGTCAGTCGCAAGGGCAATTTGGCGATACTTATAATGATAATACCGACGGCGGTGGCAACAGAACTTCCACTGAGGAAGGAACGAAACCAAGTCGCCCACGTCTTGGAGATTTATTAAAAGGTAAGCGAAATAAAGATTCGGGAACTAAAAAATCAGAGACTAAAAAATCAACCCGCACACCGCGTGGTGGGAATTGATAATACCCTATGCCGTAACCCGTTATTCGTTTTTAACTAATTAATAATCAGTAACTTACTGCAATTTTTAGCTATCAGTCTAAGTTTGCTTGTGAGATTATTACTCGTCTGACGAAGGTTTTGTGAAATGTAGTGATTTGTCTCATAAAATATTCGCACTGAATAAAGGGATTCGTCTGACGAGTATTCGCTTTAGGCAAAGTTAGACGGGTAGCCTAATTTTTAATTGTCAATGAATTAAGAATCAAACCAGTGCAGGTTTTAATCAAAGCCTCATAAGTCTTGCGACTTATGAGGCTTATCTTTTCACGAATAACGACATTATTCCTTCTCCATCAACCAACTCGCCCCTACAGAAATATAATTCATCCGATGGCTGATACCTGTTCCAAATGAAAAATCAAATTGCAGATTATCATTCGCTAGATAGGTAAATCCGGCATCAAAATTCAGTACAAACTCCTCAAATTCAGTCAATTCGCCATAAGGCTCGGCATATATGCTGACTTTATCATTCACGCTCGTACCTGTAAATCAATTGAAAAACGAAAAACGAGTCAACGAATAACGATTTACGACACTAATGCAAGCCCGTTTTATGCAAAATATTCAATTGACCGCGATAAGCGCGATTAATATTTTCCTCTGTAAAAACAGTCGCTGTATCACCATATGCGACAACCCATTGGTTGAGTAAAATCACTTGGTCAAAATAATCCTGTACTTTCGACAAGTCGTGGTGAATCACTAAAATGGTCTTGCCTGCACTCCGTAATTGCTTCAAAATTTCCACAATTTTCTGCTCCGTTTTAATATCGACGCCAACGAATGGCTCGTCCATCAAGAAAATATCCGCTTGCTGACACAAAGCACGGGCAATGAACACACGCTGCTGCTGTCCGCCCGAAAGCTCACCGATTTGTCTGTCGCGTAGCTGGTCGATGCCCATATCTCGAAGGGCTTGCATGGCAATGTCTTTATCTTGTCCCGACAGTCGTTGCAAAATACGTTTAAACGGATATCGTCCCATCATCACCACATCCATCACCGTAGCCGGAAATTGCCAATCCACTTCTCCCTTTTGCGGGATGTAAACCATCTTTTTTCGCTGACTTTCAATCGCTTGACCATTAATCAGCACTTGCCCTGTATTCACCGGAATCAAGCCCAATATTGCCTTAAATAAAGTCGATTTACCCGCACCATTCGGACCCAATACGCCATACAATTGCCCTGCCTGCATATCCATATAGATATTCGTCAGCACCGTTTTCCTATCATATGAAACCGATAAACCTTTAATCGAAATTGCACTCATAATTTAATGGTTAACGGTCAATGGTTAATGGTTAATGCTTGTCTTTTTTCGCGTAGCGAAAAATTATTTATTGACCATTAACCGTTAACCATTAACCATTAAAAAAATTACCTGTTCATTTTTGAAAACATAAATGCCATTGCGCCTACGAGCAGTAAACCAATTAAGATAGTTGCCCAACTGAAGCCGCCGGAGGCTGTCGGCGCGATTTGTTCGCTTGCTTTTCGTGTTAATCCGGCGACGATTTTATCTGTATTTGCTTTGAGCATGTCGATGTAGGAGTCGCCGTCTGTACCGGGCTTGCCGATAGAATCTGCATACAAAGAACCACCGACTACGACGCCATTATCTTTGGCGATTTGTTCCATTTGCTTGGGATTTATCGTAGTTTCGGTGAAAATAGCAGGTACTTTTGATTTTTTAATGACTTCAATCAAATGTAGTAGATCTTGCGTCTGAACATCTGCGTCAGTAGATACGCCTAAAACCGATTCGAGTTGAATACCGTAGCGTCTGCCATAATATTGGAAAGCATCGTGTGAGGTAATTAGAATGCGTTGTGCGGCGGGTATTTTCGCAATTTCTTTTTGAATGTACTCATCCAATTCCTCAATTTCGATACGGTATGCGCTGTAATTTTTTTCGTAAAAATCTTTATTGGCAGGGTCGAGAGCGACGATGCCGTTTTTGATATTTTCGATGTATTTCAAACCGTTGCGCGCATCCATCCATGCGTGTGGGTCGGGCGAGTCGTAGGTGAGACTTTTAATTGGATTGATGCCCTCTGTCACCAAAACGGTAGCGGCTTTCGTACCGGAATGTTCGATTAATTCGCCTAACCAACCTTCGAAAGTTAAGCCGTTTTGTAGGATAAGGTCGGCATTGACGACCATTTTGGCATCCTTTGGAGTGGGCTTGTACAGGTGCGGGTCACCACCGACGGGGACGATGAGTTCGATGTTCATTTTATCGCCTGCGATGTTTTTTGCCATGTCGGAAAACATGGAGGCGGTGGCGACGATAGTGGGTTTTTCGGCTTTAGTTTGAAAAGCCGTCAACAACAAAAATGTGATGATATATATGGTGTAATTTTTCATTTTTAAATAAAATAATTATCAATGCTACATTCTCAATTTGATAAAGGCATTTATTTCCAATAATTCTTCATAATTACCTGTGTCCATGCGGGTTGTCGGATGTCTCCTTTGGGTTCAAATTCTCTCATGACGGGTTTGATGTCCAATATGGGTGTGCCGTCGATGGCGTCCAATCTTTTTACTTTTAGTGTTCTGCCGTTTCTTTCTAAGAGTTCTACTGTGGTCAATCCGATTTTATTCGGGCGGTTTTTATTGCGTTGGGCAAATGTTCCTAATTTGGGTAAGTCGGGATTATTTCTTGGGTGTCGGTGTTGGGCTTTGGCTTTTTCATCGCTGACTTTATCCATGTAAAAGATGACCTCTAAATGAGAAAATGCCTCTATCCCATCGAATGTTTCTTCAATGATATTTTCGGCTAATGTGATTTCCGAAATGATAGCTTCCCAATGGTCGTCAGCGACTTCTTTTCTGTCATTTTTGACGTATGCTATGGGTGTTAATTCTATTTTCATTTTTCCTATTTAGTCGTGAAATTGTGTGTGTAAGAATCAACCTCTATTCCCAAACTTCCTTTGTTTCAATTCTTCTTCTGTAAACTTTTTTTTATTTCGTAATATTCGCTCGTCAATTGCCCTCTGAAAAAATATATTTTCAGAATAGAAATCAATAATTGTCTTATTTTCAGTCATTTTTTCGAGTTCTGCTTGTTTTTCCAAGTACATTGTTATGCCTTTTATGCTTTCCTCTAATTCAAATTCAACGGCACGTATATTTCCCAAACTTAGTCTATGCTCTTTTGCTGATTCCAAATATGGATGATTTCTGATGAAGGATTCATAGTAAATTTTACCATTTTCAACGGGCATTTCTCCTTCATCTCCGGCACCATATATTTCCCACTCCCCATTCTTATCTTTTCTGAGAAACACCAATTCCTCCTGACCTGTTTTATATGCTGCCCATCTGTGAGCACAGGCCCAATTGTTAAATTTTTTTACTGTTATTCGGGGTGAATCCGGAGTACCTTTAATTTCACAAATAATTTCTGCCTCGAAATAATCCGAAGTTTCATCCGTAATTTTTACATGAGCAATTAGCTCAGAATGTTCAATCAATTTAGGTAGATATATTCTGTAATAATCTGCTTTACACACAGTAAAACTCAAAGCAATAACTAGTGTGATTAATATTGTTTTCATGTTAATTTTAATTTGGCTACGAAATTTTCAATAATAAACTCTTTGACACCTTCTCACTCAACTCCATTTCTTTTTCATCGTCAATTTTAACGGATACAGACTCGTCAAAGTCATGTAATTCAAGGACTTGTATTTTCGTACCAATACCGATATTGACTTTTCGGAGGTAGCGCATCAGCGAATCGGGATGGTTTTGCAAGCCTGTGAGTACGCCGTGCTGTCCTGCTTTCAAGCTCGAAAGTGGCGTCAGTTGGCGTACCGGAATTGTACCATCGGCTCGTGGAATGGGGTCGCCATGCGGGTCAAAATTGGGTTTGCCGAGATATTCATCCAAGCGATTGACCAATTCGTCGGAACGGACATGCTCCAGTTCTTCGGCAATCTCATGCACTTCATCCCATTCAAATTTGAGTTTCTCTACCAAAAAATACTCCCACAAACGATGTTTACGCACGAGCATTGTAGCGATTTTTCTGCCGGATGCTTCGAGACGAACGCCCTTGTATTTTTCGTAATGGATGAGTTCTTTTTCTGACAAACGGCGCAACATATCCGTCACAGATGCCGCAGCAATATTCATTTCTGTCGCTAGTGCATTCGTTGTGGCAGATGGTTTTTCAGCTTCCTCTGTGAGCTTAAAAATTGCCTTTAGATAATTTTCTTCTGTAGGTGATAATTGCATGCTTAATGAGTGTCCCGATAGTTGTCGCATACGTGTACGGTGAAATTTAACTAAAGTGTTAAGCGTTGATTATCAATTTAATAATACCAATCTAATGTCTGCCCTCTCAAAACAAAACGTCTTTCTGAATTTATTTCAGTATCTCCCGAACGACAAGCAGAATACTGAATGTGAGCTAAAATTTTGTATTTCACTCAAAAACAACAAATTAGGTGTTTTGTGCGGCATTTGTTTTCTATCGATCGGGAGATACTGAAATAAATTCAGTATGACGGTTGATTTTTTATTTTTTTATTTTGAGAATTATTTAATTGATAATCAATTAATTATAAATTAGTTAAATTTCACCATACGCAAATGCGATAGTTATCGGGATGAATGAGTGAATGACTTACTTATCCAGAAAATGCTACCGCAAAATTAGTATTTTTAGATTAATCTAAAAATATTTTTCAGGTAATTGTATTTTTTAATTTACCTTAATAGAAAACACATTTTGTAAATGAATGTTTTCGACATATGCTGAGCGGCATAAATTTTTGGAAAATATTAATATTTATTATTTCACGCAGAGGTCGCAGAGATTTTATAGTATTTCTCCGCGTACTCTGCGCTCTCTGCGTGAATATAGATGTTAATATTTTCCGAAATTTATGCCGTTTACAGTATATA
>CALHBW010000254.1 GCA_937930625.1 uncultured Saprospiraceae bacterium
TGCTTTTGGGTATAAAAATGGTGTGCCGGATAGTTATTTTGATTTTGCAAATAATGTACTCATCAATGACGACGGCTTGGTGAGCAGCCCGAAATATCGCCGTTATATCAAGGGTTGGATGAATTATAAATATGATAAAGGTGCGAAAACTGCCGTCAATCAATACTTAGGTCAGTACGAATTGTCGAAGCAATTGCTTTCGGGTAAAACACAAGCATGGTTTCAATCAGATGTGCTGACACGCGGCTTGCATAAGAGTGATTTGGGCGTGATGATTGACCCGTATAATGAGTTTGTGAGTGGTACGCTGTATTATGAATATGCCGAGCCGGTTTTGACGAAATTTTATGAGAAAAACCTTTATGCAGTGGGTAGTCCCGCACCCAATTTTACTTTAACAGATGTGAATGGGAATCCTGTCTCTTTGAGTGATTTCGCAGGGAAGGTCATTTATCTGGATTTTTGGGCTACTTGGTGTCCGCCTTGCCTTAAAAAACTGGGTATGATGCAGCATGTTTCTACTCAAATTAGTCGGAGTGATGTGGTGTTCATTCACATTTCGTTGGATAGAACAGAGGAAGAATGGCGCAATACGCTTTCAAGTCGCGTTACGTCGGGCATTCACCTGTATGCACAAGGCGGCTACAAGGCAGATGTGGTCACGAGATTTAATGTGAAAGCAATTCCCGAATATTATATCATCAATAAAAACGGCACATTTGTACAAAAACCAAGTTCTGTAAATGCTTATTCTATTCAGGAATGTTTGGAGAAATTGCCATAAAAAATGAGTAAATGAATAGATGAGAAAATGAGTAAATGTTTTACGATGGTAGTGAAACATTTACTCATTTTTTCATTTACTCATTTTAATTCCTCATCATCAATACCATCCAACCACGTACTAATTTCTTTTACCACATTAGCAATACAATCCTCTTCGAAGGGTGATTGTAGATTGGCGAGTTTGACCAATTCAAGGAAAGGGCGACTGCCCCCGGCTTTGCACAATCTTACATAATCATTCCATGCTGAATCGTGGTTTTCACGGTCTTTTATCCAAAACTGGAAGGCACAAATTTGCGCCAACACATAATCAATGTAATAAAATGGTGTAGAAAACAAATGTCCCTGACGTTGCCAAAAACCACCATTTTCCAGAAAATCATTGCCTTCGTAATTGCGATGAGGCAAATATTTTTTCTCTATGCTGCGCCATGCTTGGTTACGTTCTGTTATGCTGATATTGGGATTTTCATACACATGATGCTGAAATTCGTCAATCGCCGCGCCATAACATAAAAACATGAGCGAACTACTGAGGTGCAAGAATTTATATTTATTGGTATCTTCTTTAAAAAATGATTCCATCCAGGGCCAAGTGAAAAATTCCATACTCATGGAGTGGATTTCGCAAGCCTCAAAGGTGGGCCAATCGTATTCCTGAATACCGAGGTCGCGGCTCGAATAGACCTGAAAAGCATGTCCCGCCTCGTGTGTGAGGACATCTATATCGCCACTTGTACCATTAAAATTAGAGAAGATAAATGGTGCTTTATACTTGTTGATGTAGGAGCAATAACCACCGGGAGCTTTATTTTTCTTAGCGACAAGATCCAGTAAATCATTGTCTAACATAAAATCAAAAAATTCATGCGTTTCGCCCGAAAGCTCTTCATACATTTTTTTGGCTTGTGCTATAATCCACTCCGGTTTGCCTTTGGGTTGAGGATTACCTGATGCAAAGTGCAGCCCTTCATCGTAATAGGTAAGGTCGTCAAGTCCAATACGTTGAGCTTGGCGTTCACGAAGTTTGTTGGCTATGGGGACAACATGTTTGTGGATTTGTTCACGAAATGCAGCCACATCTTCAGGCGTATATTCGGAGCGCAACATGCGCGCATAGCCCAATCCGACGAAGTTTTTGTAGCCCAATTCGACTGCCATATTGTGTCGGCGTTGTACGAGGCTGTCATAAATGCCCTCCACCTCATCTGCTTTCTTCACATAAAATTGCCATTTGGCATTTGCTGCGGCTTGGCGTGTGGCGCGGTCTTGCGAAATTTCCAGCGGCAAAATAGACGATAGATTGTATTCTGCTCCCTTAAAATTGATACGGGCAGAAGCGCGGAGTTTCGTGTATTCGCTTTTCAGACAGTTTTCGTTGCGAAGACCATCAAGTAGTTCAGGTTTGAACGTCTTGAGCGTCAACTCAGCTATCGTAAACAGTTGATTGCCAAATACTGCTTCGAGTTCTTTGCGAAAACGCGCATTTGCCAACAACTTATAGAATCTTGTATTGAGTGCCTGAAATTGCGGATAATTGAGGTCGAAAAAAGTATTTTCTTCTTCGTAGCTTTTGTCCTCTGTATCAATAGAATGGCGAATACGGCACAAGTTATTCATGGATTCAAACTCGCGGCGCATTTCAGTAATTTGTTCAAAAGCAGCTTTTTGAACACCAAATGTCTCAGCATGAGCAAATTTATCTAAGGTATGTTCAAATTTTTCTGTATAATTCTCAAGGACAGGGCGCTCATATGGAAATTCGTGAAATTTCATAATATACTAACAGGTTATAAAGGAATAAGAAGTAGTGTGGACTTAGCAGATTTTGTTCTGAAATTAAGTCTATAGATTAACTTCAGGCTTCAAATATACAAAATTTATGCTAAAAAGCCGTAAAACTTGACTTATAAAACGCTAATCTTACAATGGAGACATTTACTATTCAACTCAATTTTTACATCGTAAATGTTTAGAGCATGTTTAAATTTTTTCTTAAAAATAAGGGCATTTAAACCAATATGTTCGCCAAATTGAAAATTGATAATTGAGAGTTGATAATTAATTTATTTTTTATTTCATAAAAAACTTAAAATTAAATAATTACAAATTATAAAATAAAATTAGTTATCAATTGTACATTCTCAATTCTCAATTT
>CALHBW010000255.1 GCA_937930625.1 uncultured Saprospiraceae bacterium
TATCGTTCAGGAGATGCTGAAATAAATTCAGCATGACGATTGATTTCTTGATTTTGGGTTAGTGCGCTGCATTATAATTTTTTATTTAAATCATAATCATATGATTATCAGCAAATAAATTTCGCGCTCATTTTTTATCCGTAGTTTTCAACTACAATCGCATAAAACACCGAAAACGCAATACAAACGATTTTTTTTATTTTTTTGTGAAAAAACGCTTACTTCTGACTTTTTACAAAAAATACAACAAAACATTCCTTAGCCCCTCATTCAGACAATTTCGCTTTATTTCACCAAACAACGTTCTTATTCCACATCACCTTCACCTCCAATTTACTTCACTTATCACACTACTTTCTCGCTAATTTGGGGTCTGATATCGAATGTTGATTAACCTTTACGCACACATATGCAATTTCATTCAAAAATAGTCATGTAATCTCTAACAAAAAACCCTACATTTGCGTTCTGAAATTTGAGTGTACAAATGATATTGCCGAATTGTGAATTAAATCATTCAAAACATTGTCGCATTATCGCATTAGACATTCACTCATTCAAAATTCACTCATTCACTCATTAAGAAATTATGAACTACGATGTAATAGTCATCGGCTCCGGTCCGGGCGGATACGTAGCCGCGATACGCGCCTCACAATTAGGTCTGAAAACCGCTGTTGTGGAGAAAGAATCTTTGGGCGGTATTTGCCTGAATTGGGGCTGCATCCCGACGAAGGCACTGCTCAAAAGCGCACAGGTTTTTGAATATATCCAACATGCTGAGGATTACGGCATACAAGTCGGCGCACCGAAGGCGGATTTCACAAAAGTCGTCAAACGCAGCCGCGATGTAGCCAATGGCATGAGTAAAGGTGTTACTTTTTTAATGAAAAAAAATAACATCGACGTACTCATGGGTTTCGGCAAATTGGCAGCCGGAAAACAAGTAGAAGTTACGGACGCTAAAGGCGCGAAAAAACTCTATCAAGCCAAGCACATCATCCTCGCCACAGGCGGACGCGCACGCGAATTGCCCAACTTGCCGATTGACGGAAAAAAGGTAATCGAATACCGCAAGGCGATGTCTTTGGAGAAGATGCCTAAGTCAATGGTCGTAGTAGGTGCAGGTGCTATCGGGGTCGAATTTGCGTATTTTTATAATGCAATGGGCGCAGAGGTCACGATAGTAGAATATGCCGATAGAATCGTACCGAATGAAGATGCAGATGTTTCAAAGGAGTTGACCAAGATTTTCAAAAAATCGGGCATCAAAATTATGACCAAAGCATCCGTAGAGAAAGTTTACACAGAAGGTAAAGTCTGCAAGGTCGAATATAAAAACCTGAAAGACAATAAATTGTCGATGATAGATTGTGATGTGGTACTTTCGGCAGTTGGTGTAGCGACGAATTTGGACGGAATTGGTTTGGAGACTTTGGGTGTGAAAACTGAGCGCGGACATGTCGTTGTCGATGAGTTTTATCGCACCAGTGTGGATGGCGTTTATGCCATTGGCGACATCGTGAAAGGACCTGCATTGGCGCACGTAGCAAGTGCGGAGGGCATTACTTGTGTAGAGGCAATCGCGGGACATCATCCCGAACCGATTGATTATAATAACATTCCCGGTTGTACCTATTGTCAGCCCGAAATTGCGTCTGTCGGCTACACCGAAGCACAGGCAAAAGAGGCAGGTTACGAACTCAAAGTCGGTAAATTTCCCTTTTCCGCATCAGGCAAAGCAAGCGCGGGAGGCGTGAAGCAAGGCTTTGTAAAAGTCATCTTTGATGCCAAGTACGGCGAGTTCTTGGGCGCACACATGATAGGCGCGAATGTCACCGAAATGATTGCAGAAATCGTCGCTGCCCGCAAACTCGAAACGACCGGACACGAAATCATCAAATCCATACACCCCCACCCTACGATGAGTGAGGCGGTCATGGAAGCTGCGGCTGCGGCTTATGGTGAGGTGATACATCTTTAAGTTCAAGCGCAAGTGTCAAGTACAATTAATCAATTCGCTTTTAGCGAATTATAAAATAAGAAAAGGCGATTCGCAAATACGAATCGCCTTTTTCATTCTAAAATTTGAACAAATAAAAACAGTAAAAAAACATTGTCGCATTAACGCATTTCAGCATTAACACATTCAAAATTCATTCATTCATTCATTCATTCATTCATTCACTCATTCACTCATTCACTCATTCACTCATTCAAAATTAGTCAGGTGGAGTCGGCGGGATTCGAACCCGCGTCCAGACAAAGTATTCAGTAACTTTCTACATGTTTAGTAACCTATCGAATCTTAGACGCAGGAAGGTCAGGTTACCCACGAACTGCGCCCCAGTCCTCTGAAATGTCTCCATCGATGCAAGAACAGACACCGACAAATAAGCCCGAATTGTGTTGATGTGCGGCTCGCTGTGTATCAGGCGTCAAACGTGCGGCACAAAGGCATATTCTAAGCTATCGCTTAGGCAGCCATGGCATACTGTGTATTGCCATTTGAAAAATTGTTTGAATAACAGGTTTAGCGAGTTTGTATATTCTTGACTCGACATGCTTACTACTCAATGGCATTTGCTGTCAATACCATTCGACCCCAGTGTGAAATCTCAAATTCCAAGTACCAAATTCCAAAACACTTTTGTTTGAAATTTGGAATTTTAATTTTCTTTTGAGTTTGCAAAGGTACTAACGATTATTGGTATGAAAAAGTTCCAACGGAGTTTTCGTTGATTCGTTATTCGTTGATTCGTTATTCGTTGACTCGTTATTCGTATTAAACCTAACGAGTAACGAGTCAACCAATAACGAGTAACGAATCAACCAATCAACCAATAACCAAGCTCACGATACTCGCGCTCCTCTTCTTGCGTAATCCTCAAACATCGCATTTTGTTCTGCTTCCGAAAGCAGAGAAGTCTCATATTTTCCGGCTTCAATTCTCTGTCGAAGTGTCTCATAAAGCGTTACGGCGCAAGCTACTGATATATTCAGGCTTTTTACCATACCCATTTGAGGAATAATAAAATTGCCATCACACAAAGTCAATGCTTCTTCACTTACGCCATCATGTTCATTCCCGAAAAGTAAGGCAACTGATTCCCTCAAATCCAAATCGTACATCGACACCGAATCATGCCCCAAATGTGTAGCAAATACCCGTTTACACTTACGGCGTACATGCTCAAAACATGCTTTTTTATCTTTATAAAAATGAATATCGACCCATTTCTTAGCACTCGACGCGCTCTTTTTGCCCCGACTCAACTCCTCCTCGTCCGCTTCAGTATATAACACAAAAATCTCCCCGATACCCACTGATTCACAAGTACGCATCACCGCGCCGATATTGTGTGGGTCATGTACATTCTCCAAAATCACCGTCAAATCAGGTTGCCGTTGGGCGATGACTTTTTTAAATCGCGCCCGACGTTCTTCGGTCATGGTGATTGGTGATTTTTGATTTTCGATTTTTGATTGCTCGTCGCTTCGCAAAATATTTTTATTTTTATAACAAACTGATAATCAGAACATTTTTTATTTTCAATAAAAACAAAGCTAAGGAAATAATTTTGCGGAGCAAAATTCAAACGTAACACAGGCTTCCAGCCTGCTCGCGTTTATGTAGGTTTGGCAGAGGTTCAGGCTGAAAGCCTGTGCTACGTGGGCATAGGAAAAGCTAATAAATCGCCGATACCCAACGCAAATAACCACAAGCCGTAAATCGCATGTTCGACACAAACCACCAACAAAGATTTCGTTTTATCATAAGTATAAGCGAAAAATAAACCGCCGACAAAAGTCATTAGCAAGACGACCTGATTTTCAAACATAATATGCGCTAAAGCAAATAAAAAAGCATTGGTAATCAGGAAGAT
>CALHBW010000256.1 GCA_937930625.1 uncultured Saprospiraceae bacterium
CGTCGAGTACGCGATTTTGCAGAAATAAAGGGCAATGGTATCATCGACCTTGCAATTGCTAAGTACGGACTCTCTGCACTCAATGTAGATGAAAGCGGACTCGACGAAATGGACAACAAGATACTCGCCACGATTATCCATAAATTTAAAGGTGGTCCGGTAGGTATCAGCACTATTGCAACAGCGGTAGGAGAGGAAGCAGGTACAATAGAAGAAGTACACGAACCCTTCCTCATCCAGGAAGGCTACATCCAACGTACCGCACGCGGACGCGAAGCCACCGATAAGGCTTATCAGCATTTAGGTGTAGTGCCGCCCGCGCAATCGGGAACGTTATTTTAGTGCGATAATGATTAAATGCGGGACTCATCGAATCAGAACAAATCGCTTCGAACCAAGTGACTGTCCGTCAGCTATCAAATGACAGAAATATGTTCCGGATAGGAGATTTTTATCTAATTCAATGCGTATATTATTCTCATATGTGTGTAATGTTTGTGTATATACTACCTTCCCCATGATGTCGCTGATAAAGAGCGTTAGGTAGTCGGGCATATTGTATGGAAGTTGGTAGTTGATATTAATATCATGATTTGTGGGGTTAGGGTAAATGGAGATATTTGTGGTTTTCTCCACGACTTCCTCTATATTCACTACGGGATCATCCAAGTGACAGCCTTCTTCTAAGCAACCATACTCATCAAGCTTGAGAGCATACCCCGTCTGTATGAAGCCACCAACCCATCTAAGAATTTCTCCAGAGCATAAAAAACCGCCATCTGTAGTATTGATAATGCCGTGTAAATACATACTAACGTCATGAGTATCAGGATTAAGTTCCTCTGGTTTTGTATTTCTAATCCATACCACTTCAGCATCTTGGGTGATTTTGATAAGAATGCCTAAACTACTAATTACTATATGATTGTCAGGTGTAAGAATCGCTTGTGAGAGTACATGAAAAGTCTGATTAATATTCCAAATACTAAGTTCTTCGGCAATATTTTTCTCCCAAATTTTGTCACCATTAGGTGTGATTTTAGCAAACCAAATAGTTCTATCAGGATTATTGTTTACGATACCATTGTTACCTCGACTATGAATATCTGACCACGAACACAAATAATTACCATCATCTGTAGGAAATGCAACCAAGTAATCCGAGGTGATAGGTGTCCCTTGACCTCCGGGATACATTTGCCATTCTTGCATACCGATACTATCTGTTTTAATAATAGAAGCTACGTGGTATTCATAAATATTACCGCCATTTGGCGTTTTTTGCTCTATGACTGTGAGTATATATCCCCCATCGTAAACAGGGATAATTTGTACTGGACGGAGATAACAAGTATTACCACATTCGTAAGTTACTTCCCAGTTGGAATTACCTAGTGTATCTGTGGAGATAAATTTCATTCTACCACCATTATTGATAGTACCTATAGCGTGTAAAATTTCATTTTCGTTGATTTGCTCCGTAATAAACATTATAGCATCATCAGCAGTGGTGCTATATGTCCAACTACTATCAACAATATGTGTTATATTTGAAGATAATCTCAATCGTTTAGCACGTAATTCATTTTGCGGTGTAATGACAGTTACACCTACAATATTTGTATTTTCGTAATTGTGGAAGGATTGTTGATTACGAAGTTCTGTACTGATAAGGCTATCAGGTGGATGTATCCATGAAGAAAGTAAATTCCCTGTTTTATCCATCTGATGAATTTCCAAATAATTTTGTGAATATTCGGTTGAGCCTGTACCAAATACAACATAAGTTGAGTCTAACTCTGCTAAAGCAGTACTTTTCCAGCCATCGAGATATTTGAAAAAACGAGTTTGGGCGTGTAGGAAATTTAAACTAATGCAGAAAAAAAATACAATAAACGTAGTAAACCTCATAGTAGTGAAGTAAGGCATACCCAACCGCCATTTGACGACTGGGCAATGCATTTCAAAATTATTTTACGATAACAAATTTCTTGTTTTCGACTATGTTTGTCTTGGTTCTAATAGTACAATTGTATTGACCAACGGCGAATTTACGGGTGAAAATAGTTACTTCGTTTTGTCGCTCTAATAGGGGTTGTTGATGTGTGATTTTTCCATTTAAGTCTGTAATGACCAAATACAGTCCATCGGTAGGTTCCTGTAATGTGTAGTTGATATTTATGTAATTGGTGGAAGGGTTTGGAAATATGGTTAAGTTATTCTCCTTGGTTTCAAGGGCGTCTTGATGCATATTTACCCTTTGTTGCGGTTGATTAGTATCGGGTAAAAGTAGAGGTTCGGGGTACTCGTTAATTCCATTTAACGCTAGTAAGTTTATGGCTTTAGCGGCTGTAAGGTTATCTTGGATGGCATATTCATGCAGTTTTTCAATATCTTCACTGTATAGATTCGCAAGATCTTTTTCGGCTTGCTTCCATTCTCGAATCAAAGCACGATAACTAACAAAAGCTTTGTGATCTTTTTCTTCTTTTGGAGAAAGATCCCACGTTTCTATTTCAGATATCACGTCATCAGCAAGTTCCGATTCTCCACGCCCATCATAAATTCCAGCTAATCGATACTGAAAGCCAACGTCCTTTGTGCCTGATAAAAATTCTATCATCCTATCCGTTTGGTCTTCAGTATCACTGGTTAGTAACTGAATGGCTTTATTAACGGCATTGTCGTGGTCGCTTTTGTAGGTAGCAATTTGTAATCCAAGCTGCTCTCTGGCTGAAATAGTTGTCATACCTGCATCTATTTGTTGACGCATAAAGTGAGGTAATTGTATTAATCGATTATCAAGGTTCCGTTGTACCTCAGGTAACTTTGCGGCTTGTGGATGTGCCGTTAGTATATCCCTTACCATCGCATTCGAGAAGGCAAATTCATTTTTACTAACTTCTTCCAGAACTAAATTGGACGTGAAGGGAGCCTGTTGCATTATCACTTGATAGACTTCCACGGCTGTCGCGGTGGTGGCGGTTCTCACTCTATTAGCCAGAAGAGAAGTATTCCCCCCGTCAACAAGTTGTCTCAAATTATCTAAAGATTCATCATGTAGCTTACGTTTTTCTAGCTGTACTATTCGCCATTCATCCAAACCAACATCATTTTGTAGATTATTAGGACAGTCATTTTCTGTAAAGGGGACATCTGTGTTAATGATTACTACTGTTTCTGGGGTTGCTGTAATTGGTTGTAATCTAGGCTCGAAGGCACTCGCGTGATGTAAATAAAATAGTTGTAGACCGAAAGGCCACCCATAGTAGATTCCTGTTCCTTCAACTGGTGTGAATTCGAACAAGTTTCCTGGTAAATAATGGTAAGGCTTAATGCCAACGGTATTGTTACCATTAGGTCCCGGGATAAAAGTAATGTAAAAGGGATAAGGATTAACGTCTGTTTCATTGCAAAATAGTTCTAAACCATTTGACATTTCAAGGACTTGATTAAAGTCATTGTTTTGGTTGTAGGCATGAATATTAGGACCTCCATAAGATCCTTGAAAATTATTCCTATAGATACGTGTACTATTTCCGTGATTATTTCTTACTATTATCCCAGCTTGCCATGTAAAACCAACAAGATTATTTTCAACACTATATCCATCGCAATGATCGAGATAAAGCCCATATGATATAGGGCCTCCAGTACTATTGTAGTAGTAAGCATTAAACTCATTTAGATGAACCTGTGCATTATCTACTCCCAAAAAATAAATGCCTCTAATACAATCAAAATCTGAATTTTTTACAGTAATACTCGCATTCCAATAGCCTTGATTAGCGTGTATGCCATATCCAAGCCCCTTAAACTGTGTACGAATACCATTACACGTTGGTGTTTCTGGAGATGAGCAATATTCATCAACTCGAAAGCTCGCATAATATCCTTTAATACCTATTTTACGTGAATCTCTAACTAAATTAACAATGTCACTCCTATTGTCTTCAAATAAGCATCCTTTTATGTTGATTCCTCTAACATCTTTGAGTGTTATAGAAGGTTCCAGACCACTATCGACATTATCAAAAGCAAATCCATAGTTATCATCAATTTCAAAATGACAACGGCTGAAATACGAAACATTATCTATTTCATTACCAAAAGGAAAAGGTGAATTGGATGAATAATTTTGAAATGGAGGAATTTCAATATCTTGTAAGTTATTAATAAAATGAGCTCTATATGCCTTAATTATTCCTCCATATCCAATTGTACTACTTGGATCTTCTCCTGAATATACTCCACAAATAGCATGTTCGATTGTTCCACGATTTATGTATACAACACCTTGATAGGCATTTAATTGTGGGGAAGTAGATACACCTTTAACTCTTATACCCGCCCAATAAGAGTTAAGTGCAGTGAATGTTCCATATAAATTTAAACGTCCACGTGGTTCAATGATTGCTTTTCCGTTTGTTCCAAATCTGATGGTTACGTTTGAACCAACCCAGAGTGTTGCTCCACTTTCTACGATAAGTGTAGCTATATTTCCATTATGAGGAACAGAAGCTTGGGTTGTCCAGAATGTGGTCGTATTTGCAGGAATAACAACAGTCTGTGCGATTAAGCTAGGGGTAAGGAAAAATAGTATCGCAAGTGATAAAAGTAATTTTTGCGACAAGTATGTTGATAATTCTAATTTTTTTCCTTTCATTTTTGTATTTTTAAATATAGTTGAAGAATGTAGCTTTTAGATAAAGCTGCGTTACAATTACCGTGTCTTGCTCTTGCCGGAGTAAGCACGGTGTTTTTTTATGGATATGTCATATGCACACATACACATGTGCATACAAAGTTTTCTCCATAAGCGAATCAATTTAAAAGGTGAAAAAAGATAGATTGATAATATACTACATACAGATATTCCTCTGGTGTTGATATTGCAATAAAATATTGTAATGAAATTTAATGTGTAGGGGGGGGGAGGAGAAGCAAACAAATATTTCTCATGGTTCGTGTTTCTATAGTTCAAAAATTAATTTGGTGTGGCGTCAATTTGTTCCATTGATTAAATAAAGATATGTATAAAAAACCAAACTGTCAAGTTTCATTCGTATATTTTTCATTGTCATTTATTTCGAAAATTAAAAATTGCACAAGATAATTTGCAGCATTATTTCATATATTTATTTTTGCAAAGTTTTTAAACGTATAAGAAGAACTTCAATTAAGGTCAATTTATTGTAAAAGGTTGTTTTTTAATTGATTAAATACCTTTAATTTTGAACTTGAACTTAAACTTGAATCTTTTTCCGTTCATTTTTCAGTAAAAAAATAAAAAATTGGTGTGTAGGCATGTAAAATTTGAGTAGTTTTGATGTCCGATTAATTTAGTCCGCAGTTTGTCTGTCCGCAGTCCACAGTCACATATATAAAGCGGCGGACAACGGAGAGGCAAACTGCGGACTATTTGAGCAGAAAAATGAGACATATAGTTCTAACTATTCTGGGTGTGTTGATGGTGATGATGTGCTTTGGGCAGAGCGAAAGGCTGTATGTCAAATTTTCGCGTGCCGCAGGGTTCTATAAGAAAAGAGTTACCATAGATTTATCATGCAACGACCCGAATGCGACCATATATTATACCCGCGACGGTTCGATACCGAGCAAGCGTTCTATTCGTTATAAAGGTGAACCATTCACACTCAAAACGACAACGGTAGTACGTGCGCTAGCTATTAAAGATGACCGGAAAAGTAATATTGTCAGCAATACTTATCTGATTGACTTTAAGACTACCTTTCCCGTAGTTTCCCTCTCCCTCAATTCTTCTTATCTCTTTGATGAAGAAATTGGGCTTTTCCAGATGGGACCCAATGCCGATTCCCTCTCTCCACATCACGGCGCAAATTTCTGGTCGCGAAAAGAAGTACAAATTCACACTGAAATATTTGAAACCAATAAAGAACGGGTATTTGGAGCCAATACGGGTATGCGATTATTTGGCGGAATGAGTCGTCTTTTTCCCCAAAAATCAATGGCAATTATGACCCGAAGTCGTTATGGACCCACCCGTTTCAGGCATCAAATGTTTCCTGCTAAAGATATTTCAACCTACAAATATTTTGTCTTGCGAAATACCGGAAGTGACTTTGGAAAGTCTCATATCCGAGATATTTTTATCAATTCACTGATTGATGGTGTTGACCTTGAAAAGCAGAGTTTTCGCGGCTCGCATGTCTTTCTGAATGGTGAATATTGGGGTTTGTATAATATCCGTGAAAAGGTCAACCGCTATTTTGTGGCATCACATACGGATGTGCATCGGGATAGTATGGACCTTGTTGAACATCAAGGTCGTGTGCGGCGTGGCGATATGAATCACTATAATGCCATGCTCAAATATATGCGCGAACACGACCTGCGCGACCATACGCATTATGAACACGTAAAGACCCTCATGGAAGTCGAAAATTACATGGACTACATGACGATACAAATTTATATTGACAATCGTGATGCGGGGGGGAATATCAAGTATTGGCGACCACGTACCGAAAACGGGCGTTGGCGTTGGATACTCTACGATACAGATTGGGGCTACGGTTTGCACCGCAGAGATGCTGATGAACATAATACACTGAATTTTCACCTCGAACCGGATGGACCAAAATGGCCCAATCCGCCGTGGAGTACTTTCATTCTCAGAAATTTGATGCGTAATGAGGAATTTAGACTACAATTTGTCAATCGCCTCAGCGACCACATGAATACCTACTTCATCCCGGAGCGCACGATTGCTCACTTAGATAGCTTGGTGGAAATATACGACCCGGAAATGAAACGACACATCAAACGTTGGGGATTGAGTCGCCGACGCCGTGCAAAACATCTTGACCGTATTCGTGATTATGCTGAAAAACGCCCTGCGGAGATGCGCGGGTTTGTACAAAAACGCTTTGCAGCAGGTGATACGGTGCGGGTCAGTATCGAACATTCGAGTAGTGGACGTATTATTTTTAATGATAATATTGAAATAGAGGACGAAGATTTTACAGGCTTGTATTACGAAAACTATCCGGTGAAAGTCAATGCCTTGCCGCATTTTGGGTATCGTTTTGTAGGATGGGAAGGCTTGCCCGATACGACTTCATTGCCAACGGTTTTTGTAGATTTATCGGATAAAGCACATCGAAAGATACGCGCCGTTTACGAAAAATCAACCCACCCGATAGCCGGTAAAGTGATGTTCAACGAAATCAGTTGTAATAATAAAACAACGGGTGACTGGGTAGAAATTTTTAATTATTCGGATGAAGATGTGCGCCTGAAAGACTGGTATTTTTTGGACACTAAAAATGAATACCGACTACCGGACAGCTTGCTTTTTGCCAAAGACCATATGATTCTATGTGAAGATACAGCCGCTTTCAGAAAGGTATTTGGGAAGGATAAAAACGTTATCGGACAATTTGATTTCGGACTCAGCAAACGCAAGGAACGCATCGAACTCTACACAAATGAAGGCGCACCGATAGATAGTTTGCGCTACGCATTGGAGCCGAGCGATTCGGTATTTACCCTGAGTTTGCACCTGCCGGATTCGGACAATAGCTTGTTGGATAATTGGGATATTATTGCCGGATTTGGAACGCCGGGCATCTCCAACCCTTCTTATCAAGTGGCTATCGTAGAGGAGAAAAAAGAGCAAAAACGCCGAAATAATACTTATCTCATTGGCTTCATTGTCCTCATCGGACTAACCACCATTATTGGTACGCGGTGGCGTTGGCGGCGTAGGCGTGCTGTGGGCTAAATTAGTTGATTAGTTATTGGTTAATTGTACACTCTAAGGAATCAAACACCTCAATACGTCACAAACCGCTGAAAAGACTGCCAATATTTATCTTTGTAAATGTTGTAATCGACAGCTAATCGGTCGGTGTATTTTTGAAGGACTTTATGCGCGACTTTTGAAGGCAATCTGAAATCTTTGCAGGCAAAATAGATGAGTCGAGTGCCGTCTGCGGTTTCTCTGCCAATATTGAGATAACCTTCCGAATCTTTCAATTCTGCGATTATTTCATCTTCCAAAATATTCAATAATTCGTAAGTAGGCTTGTCGGGAAGCCCTTGATTTTCAGATTTGTATTCTATTTTTATATTCATTATCCAGGGGTGTGATGCTTTGTTTTCCCATTTTAGGAGGTCGGTATTGATGATTGCCATGAGTGGATTGCCGTTCTCGAGTGTGGCTTCCATGATGGCGTAATTGTCATCATCGGTATCATATCGGCTGCCTTCATAGCGTTCGATAAATTCTTTTTGTCGCCAGGTTAAGAAGCTTTTCAATTTGCCAATTGGTACTAATTCCTGCTTGGCTTCGTCTTTTCCAATGATTTTTATTTCGTCTATTTTGGTGGCAAAATTGAGTTCGCCAAGAAAATTATCCAAGAAAATAAACACGCCATTCATCAGCATCGGGCGGTCTTCTTCGTTCATATCTTCATACACAACAGTAATATCAATTTCATCAGGAAAATCCTTATGGTCATTGGAATAGAAAAAAATATTCTCTCCATTGAATGTATAATCATTCATGCCGATACCTACATCTTCAATACCAAGCGCAGGTTTGAGTGCGGTAAATTTCCAGCCTTTTATATCAGGTGCGGCATCGACGAGTTCTTCTATAAAAACAATATTTTTGACACACCATCGGGCGTAAATACCAATTCGACCGTATCATCATCGCACATGCCGGTGAGGTAGTAAAAGCCGTCTTTGAGTTCGCCCAATTTTTCTGAAAGCGGATTGAAAAAATGTTCTTCGAGTACGGCGGGGTCGCTGCCTTTTCTGACTAATTTGGCAAACCCGATTTCATTCGCCTGAAACCATTGCCAGAAATCAGCATAGCTGTGAATAGGCTCGTTTTGGGGTTTATTAAACAGGTTTTTGAAGAAACTCATCTTGTGATTTTTGACTTTTGATTGCGTGATTTTTGATTGGTGTGAATGTATGATTTTTTTGTAAAAATATATAAAAAAAGCGGAGCAATTGCTCCGCTTGTATGTTTGAATTATTTTTACAAAAAAACAAAAATTATTTAATACCGTGCATCCATTTATTTAATATTGGTGAAATCAAAAGTAAGAATACACCCGCACCAATAGCGATAAAGCCTAATTGGTTGAATACGGCGAGGCATAAATCTAATGATTCTTCCGGTGTAGGATTGCCTTCAATAGTGGTCATTTTGGCAATGTGCTTACCTGCTTGGTGAGCGATAGATGAAGATAAGAACCAAGTACCCATGACGAAGCCAACGATTTTGGCGGGAGAGAGTTTTGTGACCATCGAAAGCCCGACAGGAGAAAGTGTCAACTCACCGAGGGTATGGAAAAGATATAAACCGACCATAAAAATACCAGGAATCGCACCCGCTACGGCAGCACCTTTACCCAATTGCAAAACGAGGAAACCAACACCAAGCAACATCAAACCCGCAGCAAATTTGACAGGTGCAGGCGGCTCAAAGTTGGCTTTAGATAGCTTGACCCACAACCACGCAAATATCGGCGCGAAAAGCATAATGAATAATGGGTTAAAAGATTGATAGTTAGCGGCAGTCAGTTCTACACCGGCTATCTCCCGGATAACATTATTTTTGGTAAATACCGTCAAGGCACTACCCGCCAATTCAAAGAAACTCCAAAATAAAGTTGTGAAAAACAACAAAGCCATGATCACCCATATTCTCTGCTTTGCGACCTTATCATAACTTGATGCGAGCCATAGTAAATATCCCAATACTCCTGCGCCGACTACAGCAAGAAATACATCTACAATATCATTCTTTTTGACCATGAAAATAATCAGTGGCAAAATCAAAAACGAACCAATATAGATAGCTATATTAACAGGCAATCCTGCAACTTTTTTATCTTTAGCTTCTTCCGGTGGGTAACCATGCTCGCCGAGTACGCCATTGCGCTCTGCAAACCAAAAAACGATTAAACCGATAACCATACCAACACCTGCAAGAGAAAAACCGTAGTGCCAGCCTTCTAATTCACCGATAGTACCACAGGTCAAACCCGTCAAGAATGCACCGATATTGATACCCATATAAAATATCGTAAAACCACCATCGCGTCGGGGGTCGCCTTCGGGATAGAGTTTACCGATAAGGCTCGAAATATTGGGTTTGAAGAAGCCGTTACCAAGAATCAATAAAGCGAGTGCCGGAAAAAACAGCGAAGGCACAGCCATCGCCAAATGCCCCAATGCCATCAGTACCGCACCCCAGATGATTGCCTTACGGTAGCCTGTCAATTTATCAGCTATCAAACCACCCAAAATCGGTGTGAGATAAACCAATGCCCCATAAGCTCCATACACTCCGTAAGCAGAACCGTCATCATATCCCAAACCACTTTTTTCACTACCACTTATGATTTCTGAAGTCATATAAAGCACCAATAAGGCACGCATACCATAGTAGGAAAAGCGTTCCCACATCTCCACGAAAAATAAATAAAATAAAGCTTTTGGATGCGCTTTTTTGTTGGTCATAATAACAAACGCTATCCAAATGGCACAGCCCACCCATGCCAATGCCATAATAGTATAAGGACCCATAGTAATTCTTTTATAAATTTATAGTTTGGTAAATTCGTAGTTGAGGGTTCTTTGTTGATAGTAAGGATACTTACTATCAACTATGAACTTTAAACTATGAACTATCTCGCTAATGTAACACTTTTTTGTACTTCGTAGCGAAAAAATAACAAAATTTCATTTTGCGTAAAATGCTTATCCAATAAAAGAGGTGTTTTTTCCAATAAAAAACAATGACTACTAAGTTTGCTGGTGAGATACTACTCGGCAGACGAAGGTTTTTGTGAATGTGGTGATTTGTCTCATAGAATATTCGCACTGAATAAAGGGATTCGTCTGACGAGTATTCACTTTAGACAAAGTTAGACGGGTAGCGAAAAAAATCAAAAATCAAAAATCACTCAATCAAAAATCAAAAAATCCCTCAATAAGCTCTTTCATTTTTCCCTTCCATAAAAATCATAAAAGCACGATTTGCCACCAAATTGCCGCCGGGAGTCGGATAATTGCCCGAAAAATACCAATCGCCTACATCATTCGGACAGGCTTTGTGTAGCCCTTCCAAAGTCTGATAAATCACTTCCACTTCAGGTTTGATGCCTTCCGGCGTAACGATTTCAGCGATTTTTTGAGATACTTTTTCATAAGGAAAAAGGTCGTATAATGCCTTGACCTCGTTTTTGACTTTTTTCTTGGGAAGACTCAAAGATGCCTTACAACGTTTATAGGTTTTTGTCAATAATTTCTCTTGTCCTGTCTCTTTTAGCAGGGCGACCAGTGCTTGAAATGCTACAAAATCCTTCATTCGAGACATATCAATACCGTAACAATCAGGATAGCGAATTTGCGGTGCAGACGATACAACAATGATACTTTTTGGGCGCAAACGAGAAACAATTTTCAAAATACTCTGCCTCAAAGTCGTTCCCCGCACAATAGAATCATCCATCAAAACGAGTGTATCCACATTATTTCGGACAATGCCGTAGGTGACATCATACACATGCGATACCAACTCGTCGCGGGTCGCGCCTTCGCTGATAAAGGTGCGAAGTTTGACATCTTTCACCACGATTTTTTCCATGCGGATGCGCGTATTGAGGATTTTTTCGAGCGTATCCGGCGTGATTTTACTGCCCAATTCAAGGATTTGAGTTTTCTTGCGCTTATTCAATCGGTCTTCCATGCCCTTCATCATCCCGTAAAATGCCGTTTCTGCTGTATTCGGTACAAAAGAAAAAACCGTATTATCGAAGTCGTATTTGACACTTTTGAGAATATTTTTGGCGAGTTGTCTGCCGAGTTGTTTTCTTTCCAGATAAATATCCCTATCCGTACCCCGCGAAAAATAAATACGCTCAAACGAACAAGGCGTTAAGGGTTTTTCTACTGCAACTTGCTCCACACTGATTTTTCCATTTTTCTTGATAATCATGGCATGTCCGGGCGGTAGTTCGTGGACATCCTTGTAGAGTACATTGCAGGCAGTTTGGATAGCAGGACGCTCCGAAGCCACCACCGCAATCTCTTCATCGTGATAGTAGTATGCCGGACGAATCCCCGCCGGGTCACGCACAGCAAAGGCATCGCCATTACCAATCATCCCAATCATCGTATAGCCTCCGTCAAATTTTTTGACCGACCGCCGAATGATACTCCGCAAATCAATACGCTCATTGATCAGCGGCGCGATTTCCTGATTCGTATATTCCTTTTGTTTGTAATATGCAAAGAGTGATTCGACTTCATTGTCCAAAAAATGCCCGAATTTTTCGAGAATCGTCACCGTGTCGGTCATTTCTTTGGGCGATTGACCGAGTTTGAGGAGATGCCCGAATAGTTCATCTACATTGGTGAGATTGAAGTTACCTGCCATAATGAGGTTGCGATTCACCCAATTATTTTGTCGCATAACAGGATGGCAATTTTCGACACGATTGCTGCCATGTGTACCGTACCGAAGGTGTCCCATAAGCACCTCGCCTACATATGGAAGGTTGTTTTTCAACCACTTAGGGTCGTTTAGCTGTTCCGGCGAAAGATTGTTGAAATTGCTATATACACGGTCAAAAATATCCTTGATAGGTTTGGGTTTATTGCTG
The DNA here is from genome assembly GCA_937930625.1 of uncultured Saprospiraceae bacterium. GTDB lineage: Bacteria > Bacteroidota > Bacteroidia > Chitinophagales > Saprospiraceae > JAHDEO01. The sequence continues at coordinate 12,675 of CALHBW010000256.1, forward strand.
CGTCGGCGGCTTGCGTAGCGATTGCCCGGTGTCGTGTCGAGCTTGAGCGTGGCAATACCCGCACCATCCTGACCACGATTATGCTGTTTTTGCATGAGCAGATACAGCTTGTTGAGTCCGTACAATGCTGTACCATATTTTTTGTGGTAATAATCCAGAGGTTTGAGCAAACGAATGAGCGCAACGCCACATTCGTGCTTGATAGCATCACTCATGTTGGTGATTGGTGATTGGTGCTTAGTGATTGGTTTTACGTAACACAGATATTCCTGTCTGTGCTATGTGAAATACAGACAAGAATGTCTGTGTTACGATAACTAAACACAAAGTTAACTAAAAGCCAAAATTACGTTTTTTAAATGAGTAACGCAGAACAAATTTCAATGTAAAATGTAAAATAATAAATTTAAAATGTAATTTTTTTTCTATCAAAATGTTATTATTTAATTGGTTTTTAAATTATTAAAAATAAGAAATAAAAAGATGTTTTGTGTGCGTACTATTAGTACTTTTACATTTTGCATTTATTATTTTACATTTTACATTTGCATTAATGTTAGCAAAAAGAATTATTCCATGTCTCGATATAAAAGACGGACGGACTGTGAAGGGCGTCAATTTCGTCAACTTGCGTGATGCGGGCGACCCCGTAGAATTGGGCGCACAATACAGCCGGGAAGGCGCAGATGAATTGGTTTTTCTCGACATCACTGCCACACACGAAAAACGCAAAACCCTTTCCGAACTCGCGCGTCGCATTGCGCGTCATTTGAATATTCCATTCACCATCGGAGGCGGTATCAAAACGACAGAAGATGTAGAAGTCATGCTCGCCGCCGGAGCAGATAAAATCAGCATCAACTCTGCTGCTGTCAAACGCCCTGATTTGATTGATGAATTGGCAAAAAACTTTGGTAGTCAATGTGTTGTAGTAGCGATTGATGCTAAGGAAGTAAACGACGATTGGTACGTACATTTGAATGGCGGACGCATTGCCACCGAAAAAAAATTACTGGATTGGGCGAAAGAAGCCGAACAACGCGGTGCAGGCGAAATCCTATTTACCTCCATGAATCATGATGGTACAAAGGGAGGTTTTGCAAATGAAATAAATGCTGTTTTATCAGAAAATTTGTCCATACCAATTATCGCATCAGGTGGTGCAGGTACGATGTCGCATTTTTATGACGCTTTTACGGAAGGGAAAGCCGACGCTGCATTGGCGGCAAGTATTTTTCATTTTGGAGAAATCGGTATTGGAGAATTGAAGGCGTATTTGCGAGAGCGGGAAATTCCTGTTCGGATTGGTTGATTCGTTGATTCGTTTTTCGTTTTTTACTTTGCAAAAAATGTATTTCGCAGAAAAAATGAAGATTTTCAATTACGAAGATTTTGCGAAGCAAAATCACAAACGAATAACGAGTCAACGAATAACGAATACACGAATCACGGCAACTTCACCTGATAAGTACGTTTCGCTGAATTGGTCAATTGCGAAGAGCGCAACCACGGATTATAGGTCTTCAACATGCGGTAACTCGTACCGTGTTTGTGTGCAAAATCTCCCCAACTCTTTACCGGTCCGTTTACTTCCACAACACGGTAGTTGAATGGCGGGTACAAATCATGCGATTCTAATTGAAAACCGTACCTTTCAGGGTTTTGCATGATAGTTTTGAGGGCAACGATGCGCGACACATAACGTGCCGTTTCTTCATTCATTTCAATGTCGTAATATTGGGTTTCTTTTTGTGCGTTCATCAATTTACGCATATTGCTTCTGCCCATATTGTAACAAGCGGCGGCATTCATCCAAGTGCCGTAATCGCGTTTGGCTTCCTTTAAATATTTGCAGGCGGCGCGGGTAGCTTTTTCTACATGATAACGTTGATCCACCTCGCTATTTACGGTCAATCCGCGTTCTCTTGCCGTTCCTGCCAAAAATTGCCAAATGCCCTTCGCACCCGCAGGTGAACTGGCATTTCGCAAGCCACTTTCGGCTACGGCGAGGTATTTAAAATCGTCGGGAACACCCTGCTCGGCAAGGATAGGCTCGATGATGGGGAAGTAACGATTCGCCAATTTCAAATACTGCAAAGTCGCTGAATGACGGTAGCTGTTGACCATCAATTCGCGGTCGAGTCGTTCGCGCGCATCGAAGTTGTTGGGTATAGCTTCACCGCCGAGATTCGGATTTTCGGGCATCGGAGGTGCCTTGATGACTTGCGGAAGGTGATGCGTAGGAGATTCACTGCCGGATTTTTTTGCTTTTGCTGCACGATAATTATTCGCATCCATCGTCGCCGAATCACTTTCTATCGACGAACTAAAAAACAACATCGCCCCAATAGCAACCAACACAACAGTAAAAATAGAAATAGAACGAATCATAGTTAAGTACAAGTACAAGCATCAAGTTCAAGTTCAAATGAACGTGAATTGAAACTTTGGTTTAATTTTAAAAATGGAGCAAAATCGAAGGTGAAAACTCCTCAAAATCTCTTCTCCACAGGTGTACAATAGTGTATAGTTCGTTTAAGGGGTTAGTCAAATGAAGTTTAAGTTCAAGTTCAAGTCGAAGTTTAAAACACATCAACTCGTCAATTCGTCAACACATCAACTCGTCAATTCGTCAACTCGTCAACTCGTCAATTCGTCAACACATCAACTCGTCAACACATCAACACATCAACTCGTCAACACATCATTTTCTCTTATAAATAGGAACGGTAGAGCAAGGCTCACCATACATAATACTCTTGGCGTGTGGTTGCAGTAATCGTACCAATTCCGTATAAGCTGCTACGGGAACGGGTTTATTGCTGCATCCTTTTATAACTATACGTTTATTTTCGTATTGTGTTACATCTAATTGAGACAGCGTTTTGTAATAATGCGTTGCATAAACCATTTCCACGTCACCTTGTGTGATGCTCAATGCGTGTGGTGCGGCATACGTTGTCACGAGCATATACGCCCATGTAGGCACGATGGCATCCGTAGAGCAATGCAGTGCAATATGCTTGCCCTCGTACTGCGACCAATCATGCTCTTTTAAGGCTGCTCTGAATTCTTTTTCTTTCAGAATCAACTCCATATATAGGTAGTCTTTGAGGTCGAATGATACGACGACTTCCTTCGGAAAATATTCTTCCAAATTCAGTGTAATCAAACCACTTGCAGCTACCCGATTAACT
>CALHBW010000257.1 GCA_937930625.1 uncultured Saprospiraceae bacterium
ATGAAACCATGAAACCATGAAACCATGAAACCATGAAACCATGAAACCATGAAACCATGAAACCATGAAACCATGAAACCATGAAACCATGAAACCATGAAACCATGAAACCATGAAACCATGAAACCATGAAACCCTCAAATCACCTGTTTTTCCGCATATTCTTTACGAATCAAGCCAATAATGAGCAACTCTGCGCTGGCAGGGTTGGTCGCGAGCGGAATATTGGAAGCATTGCAAGCATCCAGCAAATTGCGGATGTCGATATGGTGTTGTTCTTGAATTTCGCGGTCTTGGAAGAAAAGCACCATGTCAACTTTGCCGCCTTTGATGAGTTCGGTGATTTCGTTATAACCGCCTGATTTGCCGGGACTTAAATGGTGAAGCGGTACGTCGATTTCTGCTTTTTCAACGGCTTGTGCAGAGCGTCCTGTGGCAATGAGTGTTCTACCCCACAACCATTCTTCGCGTTCTTTCAGAAAAGCGACCAAGTCAGCCTTTTTCTGATTATGTGCCATGATGACTATCTTTTTCATGTGCCAATGAGTGAATTTTGAATGAGTGAATGAGTGAATGAGTGAATTTTGAATGAGTGAATTATAACGCTATAATGCGTCAATGCTGTAATGATAATATCGAATTACAGAATGAATAAATTTAGAGAAGTGTTTAGACTTTTCAAAGGTTTTTTGCAGAAAAGTGTAAAAAATACACTATCCCTGATTCAACCTCAACTTCAACCTCAACTTCAATTATAAGAATAAATTAAAATTTATCTATTTCAACTTCGTTGAAATTCTTTTTGAACTTGCATTTTTATTTGAACTTGCGCTTGAGGTTGAGGTTGAGGTTGGATTCACTTGACCAACTCTTCTAACAGTTGCATACTTTTCTGGTTGCCTTCCTCGTAAAATGAATTCATGACATCTATCTTGCCGCGTGGCGTGATGTGCCAACTAACCGATGCCCTATCGTTCTTTTTTTTCGGGCGATACACAAATTCGACAATATCCACTTTGTCTTGACCAAGTGCCTGAATCATGGCATTAACCTGATTATCGTTGCGATAATCCTGTCCGGTATTGGTGTTGGCAGCCGTACCGAGTGGATTGAGCAGCCGTCCCATGATGGTGGTGCGTTTGCCTTTTCCAAACTCATTGAGTTTGTCAATGTCGCGCATCTGAACGATGAGTACACCGCTTGTATTTTCCCGAATCCAATCGCTAAAGTTTAGCACGAAACGACTCGCGGCGAGTATGCCGTAATTATCGCGCCAACCGGCGTCTATCATACGCATAGGTGGCTCGCTGGGCAAGTAGGCGTTTGGGAGAATGTAAGGAAAAGTCGCATTCATACGCAATGCGCTTGCGAGGCGCAGGCTGTCGGCATCTTGGGCAGCAAAAAGCCGACGGAACTCTACGGCGTCCGGTTCAGGATTGAGCTTATCGGCGGGTTGGGTAAACGGCTGTGTAAGATAGCTGACGCCCAATGGCGAAATATATATTTGCCGTAAGTTTGTAGCAGAAACCGGCGTCAAAACCATCATGGGAATCAGAGCTTCCTCTTCGGCTTGACGGTAAGCAGCGATATTTTTTTCCAATATGCCATCCGTATTTTCCATCAATTGTTGCTCAAAAATGTAGCCTCTGTCTTTGTAATATTTGCGTCCGTTGTAATCAAATTTGAGCCAGGGGACAAAAATATCGCTGGCAAGCACGGAGAAAATCACCGGATTGAGCAAATCTTCTGCCGACTTATCAACATAAGCGGGGTCATAGAGATTGATGGAGTCGTTTTGTTTTTTTCGTAATAAAATTTCCCGCAAATATGCCGCGCCAATCATTCCGCCGGACGCGCCTGTGATGAGTGTCGTATGCTCTAATAGTCTGCCATTCAGAATACTATCTACTTTTTGGAGCGTATGAACGGTAAAAACACTTTGTCGAATACCGCCACCACTGGTACACAGAATGACCATGCGCGGTTGGCGAATGAGGCGTCCGCGTCCGAATTTGTTGCGCCATTTTTCGAGGATTTTAAGGGTTGCTGTGCGGTCTTTTTCAATGATGTCGGGGCTTGTGAGGCTGTCAAGTCGGGCGTAGTTGTAAGCTGCTTTTTCGGTGTCGTAATTGAGTCCGTAGGCACGATTTTCAAATTCGACAGGCAGCCCGGAGAGCGCGTTCAAACCCAAAATCAAAACGATAAATATCGTCGTTCGCCACGCCCCCATCCAATAGCTCAATGCACCGACCAAACTCATCAAGACTGCCGAAAAGATAAAAATGCCACCCGCTGCGGGTATTCGCAAATATGGATTTTCCATAAAAAGCCCCATAACAAAGAGCGAAAAAATACTCAATAATTGCGCGATAATGGCATTTTGATGATTTTGCCGAAAAACGCGGTGTAGCCATTCTATGGGATAATGTTCGACATTGCGAACCGGGCGAGGCTTGAATCGGGTGGTGAGGTAAGAATCAACGCGACAGGCTTCTTTGAAAATTTCTTGGGGGTCGTCGGTGATGTCTTTGCGGTTTTTGAGTAGCAGTGGCAGGTCTTTTCCAAATTTCCTTCGTATGATGCTGATGTCGCTATTGGTCAGTTGAAAATAAAGCGCACCAAGCAGCAACATTGACGTTAAACCAAATAAAAAACCGAGTACATCAAAGACGATACTGTATTCTGCCGCAAATCCATTATACCATTGAAAATTAATAACATTTACCAAATAAAAAATAATGAAAGCGGTCGGAATCAGCGAGTTGTTGAAAAAAAACTTGGTAAATGGACTATTTAGAGAAGCTAAAAAAGGAAAACGATAACTGTATAATATATAGGTCGTTATATTCCAAATCATCAAAAAACCGCCGAAGGTAAATCCCATCCACCAAAAGCTCCAAAAGTTGATATTACCGAGATATTCGGGACCCAAAAAAAGGTCTCTGATACCATACGTACTACCTATTCCACCCGAAATCATCAGGAGCGGTATTATCCATAGAAATAGTAAAAATTGATTTTTTTTGATATGTAAAATCAATAATTGAATAGGGAAAGAATAGAAAATATCCTTCAATGCGCTCGTTGTTCATTGTTTTTTGTGCTTCATTTTCGCTGAATAAGTAGAAAAATTACAACGAATGAGACACGCGAAACGTTAAGTATCAAGATTCAAATAAATGTAAATTCTCGGCTTGCTCTTTTTCCTTTATACTTCACCAAATTTGGTTCTTTGACAATTTGGGTGGTAATACTTTTTGAAATGGAACTCTGCCCCAAACCTATAAGGTTTTGAAAACCTTATAGGTTTATAATCAGTAAGTTATCTCCGTTTTTTACATTAAAAATAAAAAGAAATAATTTTATCACCTAAATTGTCAAAGAACCCCAAATTTTCCTTAAATATAGGAATATTCGCGTCAAATTTGATTCGTCTAAAGAAAAAATAACAACGCGAGAATGTACATTTATTTAAATCCTGATACTAAAAATTTGAAATGTAAGAAAACCCTTGTTATTTTTGGAATAATTTATGGGAAAATCCAAACCAAATCAAGTAAAGCCCGTCTTAATTAATGCTTAAATGATGAAATGCTTAAATGCTACAATGAAAATGAGTGAATTTTGAATGACTGAATAATGTCATTATTCAAATTTAATTCATTAAGAAACATTGTAGCGTCAAAAACATTTAATCATACATTCATCTACTTATTTATAAATATGAAATTTACAAATTTACTCTTATTGTTTTTGTTTTTGGGCTTCACGGCGGTGGCACAACAGGTACAATATACCTACGTCACGGATCGTCAATTTCACCAAGCGGAAGAATTGTATGGCTATACACTCGTACCCAATGAATGGGAAGATGCGAGTGGCAGCCACGGCAAACTCAGTCCGGGCGAAGTTACGTTTTCTGTCACGCGTGGCTATTTGGTGATACAAGGTGGCGAAATTGCCGGCTCTTATGGTGTCAATCGTATTGAGCGCGAAAATGGACGAGTACTCCGGGTGCATACTCTGGACTCGAAGGATCCTTCCAAACAAGGCAGTCTCAAGATAATTTTGGATGATAATAAAAATATTGATGCGTACATTTTCCGTCGTTCGCGCAATCATGACGAAATCATCTATTACCAAGCGGGACTTTCAAGCAGCCAAAAACTAAAAGACAAAACATTTTTTACGGATAAAAATGAGGTAGTTTTTGAAGATGACAGCCAAATTTGGGGCAGCACCATTCGTCCGCATTTTGTGCTTACGCGTAGCAAATGTAATCGTTTGTATATCAAAGACGATGTTTCGTTTGAATTTATTGAAGATATAGAAATAAAAACCAAGCCCGTAAAAGAGGAACTAATCGTGCAAAAAACACCTAAAAAGAAAAAGCAAGAAGAAGTCGTTGCTGTAGAAGAAGATTTTGAAGATGATGACCTCGACGACCTCGAAGACGATGAAACAACCGGTGCAGATGTTGGCTTTTTCAGAATGGCAAATGATGATAATGAAGAATTGCCCGAAGATGAAGAGTTTGAGGATGAATTTGATACGCCGGCAGATGCAATGCCAACGCCAAAAGCAGCAAAGGCGAAACAGAAAAAAGAAAAAGTGCCTAAAGAAAAACGCTCTTATCGCATGATACTTCGTTATAATGAAGAGTCTGGCGGATTGAAAGAAGAAACTTACGCGATAAAGAAATGGCAACGCCTCACCAGTCAGCATAATGGTGATAAAGAAGCACGATACGCGATTGAAATGGATACCAATTTTGGCGAAGTTACCGTCTATCTCAACGGCAGTAACGCTGTCTCAATGATAGAACTTGGAGGCAACCGTTACTTAATGAGAGGATATTAGAAATGAAAATATCAATGAAAATGAAATACCAATGAAGAGAAAGCGATTTTTGATTTTCATTGTTATTTTGACTTTCATTGCTAATTTTTGTAGATTTGTAGATATAAATTATTCTCATAATTAAATCATCCAAAGTTCAAGTATAAGTTTAGGTTTAAGTTTAACTTTTTAACAAAATAGCTAAAAATCAACATTTTATGCTAATTTAAGGGAAGACGAGGAAAATAAACAACTCGAATTGACGCAGCTATTTTTTTCACATTCCCTAAACTTATGCTTAATCTTCTTATACTTAATTGAAATTATGCAAAAGTATATTCTTACACTACTCCTCGCTTGTACCACTGTGTACATGACCGCTCAAGAGAGTGGCTTTCGTATGGGTAAATTGCCCGACCCCTCTGCTGACACGACCAAACCCGCAAAACCCATAGTGGAAAGCGTACCGCGCACCCCATCCAATGAAGCGCAAGCTACCCAACCCATTAGTACCCCAAGTACTACAAGCACAAGCACAACGACCACTACACGGTCCGGCGATTATAACGAAGCCTATCCCGAAGCCATCAAAACCAAAGAAGGCTATTGGGTCATCGGTATTTCGCCAACATTTACTGAACCACCTGCGGGAGTACAAGGCTCATACACGCTCGGTTATGGCGGTAGCACTACACCTACGACCACCACCACTACATCAACGACAACAGTTGCGGCTGATACTTATTACACTGCACCTAGCACGACAACTACTTATACAAGTGCGCCTGCATATACGAGTGAGGTCATCAGTTCGGGCAAAGTATATCGTATTCAACTTTCTGCGACCAAAAAGTATCGGTCTGAACGCTACGATAAAGTACTTGATTTGGGTGGTATTGTATTGGAAGATATTGAAAGTGATAAAGGTAAATTTACCCGCGTCTTGCTTGATGGGTTCTACACCATAGAAGATGCACGTCGCGCCCTAGCTACTGTCAAAGAACGCGGTAATGAAAGAGCTTTCATTGCGGTGTATGATAATGGTGTACGACAAAAAGCTATTTATAGGAAGTAA
>CALHBW010000258.1 GCA_937930625.1 uncultured Saprospiraceae bacterium
CATAATTTACTTATACAAAAATAGGGGTCTTTGACAATTTTTGCAAATTCAACTTGTATTTCACGCAGAGGTCGCAGAGTGCTAATAATCAATTCTCTGCGACCTCTGCGTTCTCCGCGTGAGACACTATTTGCAAAAAATGTCAAAGAACCAAAAATAGCAGGTGCGCCAAACGTGTCTGCTACTCTAGCCTACTAAAAATATTTTTCATCATACGAGTTAAAAGGTTAGGCTCAAATAGACCTAAAACTCGTCTGCCATTTGCAAAATCTATCGATACCCCACATCTTTCCGGTGACGCGAGTTGGCTGACATTTTGCAAATGACAGACAACAACATTTTTTTATTTTATTGAAAATTAATTAATTACATAATTTAAATAATAATATTCTAAAAATTAATTCAAAATTATATTAAGTATTTTTTTATTGTGAATGAAATTATTTTATTCAATATTTTAATTATAATTAAAAATAAATTTTGTAATTATTTGATTTTTAATTTGAAATGCAAATCTATTGATACCCCACATCTCTAAGTAATCCGTTTGCTAAACTTCAAAAAGTTTCGTAAACGTAAGTAATGCACTGGCTTTTAGTTGATTACAAAAAAAATGTTCTCTGCTTACGTTTACTTATGTTTTTTATTTTATTTAAAATATTTTTAATTTATAAAATGCTATTTTAAAATAAAATAAAAATATAGAAACAGGGGGAACGAAAAGTCGTTTTAGTAATCTATAATGTGTTGATTTTTAGGTTTTCGGGAAAGCTACTCGACGGACATTTTTGAAATGTCAGGCGAGATGTATTTATATTTTAATTTAAATTAATTTTTATAAATTATTTTATTAATACTGTATAATAAATTGATTTTAAATAAATAACGAAAAATATTGTCGCCTGACATTTCAAAAATGTCCGCCGACTTGTGCCTACCTTCAATTTAAAATTCATATTACAAAAACGACTTTTCGTTTGCCCTGATTGAAATAATTAAAAAAAACCGCGTTATATTTAATTTTTATTTCAAAAAATAACACCAAAAAATAATATTTTCGTAAGTTTGAAAACGTAACACAGACACTTGTACCGACGAATGACGGTATTCCTGTCTGTGCAAACATACACACGCGGCACAGACAAGAATGTCTGTGTTACGCAAACAAACAAAAATGAAAAAGGAAACGATAGCCATTCACGGCGGATACCAATCCGAACCCACCACAAAATCAGTTGCCGTACCGATATATCAGACGGTAGCCTACGAATTTGACAATGCACAACACGGCGCAGATTTATTCAATCTTGCAGTAGCCGGAAATATTTATAGTCGAATTATGAACCCGACAGTCGGGGTACTGGAAGAACGCATGGCGGCACTCGAAGGTGGTATTGCGGCACTCGGCGTGAGTGCAGGTAGTGCAGCAGTCAATTATTCGATTCTCAACCTCGCGGTAGCGGGCGATAACATCGTTTCCGTACCACAATTATATGGCGGAAGTTATACGCTGTTTGCACATATGTTGCCGGCACAAGGCATTGATGTGCGCTTTGCGGAAGATGATAGTGCAGCAGCTATTGCCAAGCATATTGATAAAAAAACGAAAGCCGTGTATTGCGAATCTATCGGTAATCCGGCGGGAAATATCACTGATATAGAGGCACTTGCAAAGGTCGCGCATGAGCATGGCGTACCTCTTATCGTGGACAATACGGTGGCGAGTCCTGCGCTCCTCAATCCGATTGCTTATGGTGCAGACATCGTAGTACATTCAGTGACCAAATATGTCGGCGGACATGGTACGACGATTGGCGGCGTGGTCGTGGATGGCGGTAAATTTGACTGGGCAGCACATGCCGACCGCTTCCCGATGATGAGTACGCCCGAACCTTCGTATCATGGTGTGGTCTATACCGAGGCTTTTGGTCCGGCGGCTTATATCGCTCGGATGCGTACCGTTGCGCTGCGAAATACAGGTTCTGCACTCTCGCCTCTGGCTGCATTCCAGATTTTGCAAGGACTGGAAACGCTATCTTTGCGTATGGAACGACACTGCGATAATGCAATGGCAGTGGCGAAATATTTGGAAGGTCACGACCAAGTTTCTTGGGTGAGCTACGGCGGTTTGGCAAGTAGCAAATATCACGATTTAGCAAAGAAATATACCAACGGTAAGCCTTCTTCATTGATGACTTTCGGCATCAAAGGCGGTTTTGAAAAAGCAGAAAAATTCTACGATGAATTGAAGCTCTTCAAGCGTTTGGTGAATATCGGTGATGCGAAATCCCTCGCCTGTCATCCGGCATCGACCACGCACCGACAAATGACCGTCGAAGAGCAAGCCAATGCAGGTGTCACGCAAGACCTCTTGCGTCTATGTGTCGGCATCGAGCATATTGATGATATTATCGCGGATTTGGAACAGGCTTTTGCGGCAGCTAAGTAGGACGTTCCAAATTTTAACTTTTTTTGAGCAGCCTTTGACCTTTTTGGTTGGGGCTGCTTTTCTATTTCATCAAATCATTAGCAACTCCACAAACTTCCCCCAAAACATTTGCATATTCTATCAATTTCGAGCGAATATCATTCAGTTCTTGTCTTACTTCGTTGCTGTGTTCCCACTTGCTTTCATGTTTGGTGATGCTGAGGTTGTTAGGTCGTTGATTTTCCCAATCCAACAATAAAGGATGCCATTTGGAAAGTGTTGGTCTTAGAATTTTATATTCTTGCAGAAGGAGGACTTTCCGTTTCTACTTTTCGAGCAATCTTTCTTATTTTCTCTACTATATCAAAATAGCCGTTTACCATAACTTCTAATTCTTGTTCATCTTTAACAGAGGTATCTAAAAGTTGTCTTGTAGCATCATAGTATTCTGATTCTGTTGCTCTGAATCCTTGATATTTTTCTTCAGATTTTAGGGTATGTGAAATCGCAAATAATAAACCTGTCCAAAAAGTTAGTATGGTCATAAATGCGTGTGACCATATATTATTTACATCATAGTATTGTATCAAAACAGGTAAACTAACAGCTGAAATTAACCCCCAAAGGATATTAGAATCATGAAGTAGTTTATGGGCAGTGGCTTTGTTTTTCCAGAATATCAATGTTCCTTTTATCCTATCTTCATTTGCTATCAGCCTATCTTTTAAACTCCCAAAATTATCAGCCTCTTCAAACCAGCTTTTAGGTTTATCCAATTTTACCCTTTTCATAAAAGTATAAATTAATGGTAAAATTGTTGTGAAAATTCCCAAAATTAAGCAGCATAGTGCAATTTGCCATAAGTTGATATTTTCCATTTTATTTGTAACGTTCGTCAGAAAAATTGAAGCCACTTGATTTCAAGTGAGATTTGTTTTACGCACAAAATAAACAAAAACAAAAAATATAACAA
>CALHBW010000259.1 GCA_937930625.1 uncultured Saprospiraceae bacterium
TCACGACGGTATCATGGTATTGCCTGATAATGTGTCAGTTGGAACACCTGCGGCGAAGCATTTCAATATAGAAAAAGACCACGTTTATGAAATTGGTCTTACGCCCAATCGCTCTGACGGCACATCTCATTTGGGTACGGCAGAAGACGTAGCAGCAGCCCTCAAAATCAACTACCAACATTCAGGCAAAGTCACCAAACCCGATGTTTCTGCTTTCAAAATTGATAACAACAGCCTTCCGATTGATGTCACAGTCGAGAACCTCGCTGCCTGTCCGCGTTATTCGGGTGTTTCCATAAAAAATATAAAAATCGGTCCTTCGCCGGATTGGTTGGTCAATCGCTTGGCGGCGGTCGGGGTGCGTACTACGAATAATGTGGTCGATGTCACCAATTTCGTCTTGCACGAACTCGGTCAACCGCTTCACGCCTTCGATGCTGCCGAAATCACCGACCACAAAATCATCGTCAAAAATCTCCCCAAAGACACCATTTTCCAATCGCTTGACGAGGTAGAACGCAAGCTCTACGCCGAAGATTTATTGATTTGTGATGGCGCATCGAAACCGATGTGTATCGGCGGCGTATTCGGTGGTTTGACATCGGGTGTGAAGGATAATACGACAGCGATTTTCTTGGAAGCGGCTCATTTTGAGGCACGTAGTTTGCGCCGTAGCAGTACGCGACACTTGCTACGTACCGATGCCGCGAAGGTTTTTGAAAAAGGCAGCGACCCGAACAATACCGTTTACGCACTCAAACGCGCCGCACTCTTAATTCAGGAAGTGGCAGGTGGAGAAATCGCCTCTGAAATCGTCGATATTTATCCCACGCCAATCGAAAAAGCAAAGATTACAGCAAGCTATCGCAATATCAATCGCCTGATTGGAGTGGACATTCCAAAGGACGAAGTACACGCTATTCTTGCGGCGATGAATATTGATATTCTGGAGAGAAACGACGAATCGCTCACCGTTGCCATTCCCACGAATAAGGCAGATGTAACACGCGAGGCAGATTTGATTGAGGAAATTCTCCGCATTTATGGTTTGAATAAAGTGCCGATGACGGGTACGCTCAATATCACCATTAATTTTGCGGAAAAACCCGATGCGAGACAGCTACAAAACATGGTCAGCGACTTCCTCTGCGCGAATGGTTATAATGAAATGATGGCTTCCTCTATCGAAGCCTCGAAGTATTATAAAGACATTTTGCCTGTTGCCGAAACGGAAATGGTTTATATCAATAATACCTCCAATCAAGGCATGGATGTGATGCGTCCTACGATGTTGTTTAGTGGATTGGAAGCGGTAGTACGCAATCAAAATCAACGCAATACAGATGTCAAACTCTACGAATTTGGCAAAAGCTACCGCAAGACTGACGACGATTACAAAGAGTCACGCGAACTCACTATTTTCCTCGCCGGACAACGCAACCCCGAACATTGGATGAACAGCGACAAAGCAGCCGCGAATTTTTATCACCTCAAAGCTATCGTGGTCAATATTTTGCAGCGATTGGGCTTGTCGGGTTATCAGGAAACGAGTATCGACTCGTCAACTCAACAACTCGACAACTCATCAACTCGTCAATTCGCATTAGCGCAAAAATATCATCGCGGACCGAGTACGCTTGTCACATTCGGGCGCGTACACAAGGGCATCACCCGAAAAATGGACATCAAAAGCGATGTTTTCCATGCACGATTCAATTGGGATAATATCCTCAAAGCCTTGAAAAAGCATAAATTGATATTCAGCGAATTGTCAAAATATCCGACTGTACGCCGCGACCTTACGCTTATTTTAGATAAAAATATTAACTTTACAGATGTCAATAAAGTTTTACATTCGGCAGGTAAACCGATTTTGAAAGACACCAATTTATTTGATATTTTTGAAGATGAAAATAAAGTAGGCGCAGGGAAAAAATCCTACTCCGTCAGCCTTACTTTCGGTGATGATAATAAGACCTTGAAAGATAAAGACGTGGAAAAAGTAATGTCGAAAATTATGTCGAATTGTGAAGGGAAATTGGGGGCGGAGATTCGGAAGTAACTGTATAGATAAACATACGCACGCCCTAAACCAGAACGTCTTACTGAATTTATTTCAGTATCCCCCAAGCTACAAGCACAATATTAAATGTGAGCTAAAATTTCGTATTTTACTCTAAAACAAAAAATTACAGCTTTTGTACAACATAGGTTTTTTATAGTCCGGAAGATGCTAAAATAAATTCAGCAAGACCGTTGCTTTTGAGTTTTTAGACCTATGTATTGACGAAACAACATAATTCATTCAAAATTAACATGACAAACATACCGGACAAATTAGACCACATCACCAGCAAAATCCAACAATTAATCGCCGAAAATGCGCGATTGACCCAAGAAAATACTAATTTGACCGAAGAAAATAATCGCCTCAAATTCCAATTAGAAGAAAAAGCACAAAATACCCCACAAATCGCCCCAATAGGAAACAAAAGTGCAGCG
>CALHBW010000260.1 GCA_937930625.1 uncultured Saprospiraceae bacterium
TTCGGTCAAGGTCATTTTTTCTGTAAAAAAATGCTCGTCCTCCACGATATTCCATAAGGCAATATGCGTTTGGTTGGCAATTTCTTTTTTTAATATTAACGGCAATTGGTAAGATTATATTTTGAACAAATTTACGATAAATTTCTGAGGCTATCCTCACTATCGACTATGGACTACGGACTATCGACTAAAATAAACTCATTTGTCCTGATGATGCTTCTTGTATTCGTCCATCCAATGTAGGCACATGAATATCAAGCCCGATGTGTTCATTTATTTTTTGGATAAAATAAGCAGCAATATCGGGCGCGAGCAAATTATCGGGTTCATGCGGAAAGAAAAATACCTCTTGGAGTCCTGCCTCAAACCACCTTTTCAGTCGCGCTACCCAGGCATCTATACGCTCATAATCTGTTGAATGTAAGGCATTTCCCACCCATCGAATGAGGACGGTATGATTGGTAAGACTTTGGTGAAGTACATCGCGTCGCCCTGCTACATCGGTGATGACGGGACTGATATTGAGGTTTTGCATCACTTCAAATGCTGCTTCTGTATTCGCCGGAGAGCTAAACCAAGATTCGTGTCGCAACTCCACCGCAAGCGGTATTGTGCGTGGAAATTTCTCCAAAAATCGCGTCAACAAACTCAATCTATCAAAACCAAAATATGGCGGCAATTGCACAAAGCAACAACCCAATTTTTCCTCCAACAAACTAATATTTTCACAAAATCGCAACATATTATCACCACTCAAACCCATATCGCGGCTATGACTAATTGACTGCGGTATTTTCGGACAAAAACGGAAATCGGCGGGTGCAGTGTCTCGCCATTTAATGACGGTTTCGGGGGCAGGGATGCGGTAGTGGGTGGTATTGAGTTCGATAGTGCCGAATTGACGGGCGTAGTGATGCAGGAAGTCTTTGGCTTTAGTCTTAGGCGGATAGAGGATGCCGACCCATTCTTTCATGCCCCATCCGGTGCAGCCAACGTAGAGTTGAGGCTTGTTTGGTGGAAGTTTTGCCAATACTGCCTCTGTACCTCTCGCATCAGGCGGAAGGGTGAAATCTACTTGGTTGATGTTGGGCAGTTTTCCGAATTTCAAGTGATATTATGATTTAGGTTAGAATATTTTCATACAACGTTTGTATCTATAACGACTTTTCTCATTCGTCATCCTTGATAAAACGTGATTTATTCTTTTGCCACCAAGTAGCCTTTATTTCCTCCCCGAGTTCAAGAATACTCACATCAATATCTGCCAATTCCGCCAGATACTCCTGCCGAAGCCTCTTGATAACCCGCATCACAGATTCTTTTTTCATTGCATTTTTATCAATACTAATGACAAATTTATCTGCCGTTGTTTCAAAATCAATAACTTTCATGATTATATTTTTTGTGAAAATACGGTATTACTCGCACATATGCAATGTTAGAAATGAGTAGATGAGTAAATATTTTGTATTTACGAATTTATTCATCTACTCATTTACTCATTTTTTATCACTCAATAATCACCGTATCCCGCACATAAGATAAGCCCGCAAAAATACCAAGTCCTCCTTCTACATTCGTTATGATTTGTACGGGTTGTGCAAAGGGATTTCCGTTGGCAAAAAATGCTTCTTCGTAAGTTTCCAAGAAATCATGATAAATTTCGTCGATATGATATAAAGTAACAATCGCCGTATCACCGATACCAAATTCAAAATTAGAACCAAATGGTACGGGGTCGCCGTTGAAAAAGCGATCATTCACAGAAAAATCTTGGTCAGTTTCACCCAACTGACCGGAATGTAACATAAAACGATAGTAATTATCCATTGTTGGGTCATCAGTAAACCATGTCTGTACTGCTGCCAATGTATCTGAATCGTCAAACGAGTAAACGATGCTATCAAATGGTACAGGAGTGAACAATTGCGTTATGGCAGTTGCAGTACGTTCACGGGAATTGACTTCAATCGAAAAATCCTCATTATAATCTGTGGAAGGCGTAAAAGGATTGCCATAATTATAGACTTTTATATTATCAAAATCAAAATAAATGCCTTCTTCGAGCGTATGCGACGTACCACCGTGCGTAATAGTGACCGTGGCATCACTAATCAATCCCAATAATTCGATAGCACTTTTAAAGCCTTCAAATTGCTGCTCTGCTAAGGTATCACCGGGCGTCACAAGGAGTGCTTCTATTTGTGAAAGTGGCAAGGTAAACACCTGACCATCAGCCGATACAGTAACAGGGACATTTTCATCAAGTGGTGTGGGCGAAGGTAATTCGGTGTAGCTGAGGCTTTCTGTGATGAGTGCGCGAAGCGGTTGACCGGGTTCTACATAACTCTCCACAACGATTTCACTTTGATATTCGGGGAGATTGATGTCGATGTCGCGTTCCAAATCACATGCAGCTATCAGCGCGAATACGCAACACATCGGAATCAGGTATTTTGTCATAATTTTGATATTATTTTTAGTGAAATTAAAACGAATTGAAGATGCTTTTGTTGACAAAAATCATTCCTTTGTCCATGATTTTACATTTAAATAGAAAATAATTTCATGTAAATATTTTTAATAAAATAGTAAAGGACTTAAAAACTATATCAAATAATATTTTATTTTTTGTATAAAAAATTAATTAAAAACACTTTAGTAAGTAATTCGGCTATCCGTCTAACTTTGCCGAACTCAAGTTGCCGGGCGTACTCGTCTGACGAAGGTTTTTGTGAAATGTCGTGATTTGTCTCATAAAATATTCGCACTGAATAAAAGGATTCGTCTGACGAGTATTCGCTTTAGGCAA
>CALHBW010000261.1 GCA_937930625.1 uncultured Saprospiraceae bacterium
ACAAAATATACCGCAGAAGACAATTGACTCAAATCAATGACTTTGGTATTCAGCCCGATGTCGGGTGTAATATTTTCTTCCATAATCGTGCGTCCGAGTACGTCGGTGAGTTTGAAATTGATGGCATCTGCATTGGTCGTTTCAAATAAGATGGTCAATTCATGGTCTGTCGGATTCGGGAACACATCCACAATATCAAAGACACCTTTCAGACAAGCAGCGGCTTCTATACGCGATAGCGTTTCCTTACCATCGGCTTCCACGATGCGGAGTCGATAGTAGTAGCGTCCGGCTTGTGCGGTGTCGTCTCTGTATGAGTAGGTTTGTGTGGTCGTTGAATTACCTACGGCGGTGACTTTATCCAATTGCGTGAAGTCTGTACCATTCGTAGAGCGTTCAATGACAAATTCCAAGACATCTTCTTCGGTTGCCGTTTTCCATTCCAATACATACTCGCCGTCATTGCAAATGGCTTCAAAACCAGTCAATTCGATAGGCAATGAAATGAAACAAGAGACTTCAAACTCGTAAGAACATGCCGTTTCCATATCCATGATAGTGAGGGCGTAGGTTTCGGTTTCATTGACCGTGAACTTGTCACTGATTTGGAAGGGTCCATTATTGAGTCGGTACATCAGATTTTCGACGGTCGGGTAATCCTCCATCGGGTCAATGTCGATTATAGCTTCGTTGGCTTGCTCTCCCGGTCCGCAGATGGCTTCGCCCACAGGCTCATCACTGATAGGTACATTGACGCGAATGAAGGTCGGGCAAACATTGAGTGCAACCGCCGGAGCCGCCAAAGTACCCCCCATACCCGTACCGGATTGATGATTGTAAAAAGCTGTGAAGGTGTAAGTACTACCACCAAGCCCGGCAGGGTCAAATGTAATCGGCGCGGGAATCTGGAAACCATTATTGATGGCAATAGCCGGGAAGCCGGGTATGTCAATAAAATCCACATCTGGAGATATTTCCTGTGCATCAATCGTAAATTCAGCTTGTGTTTCGCAGAATTCCATTAGTGATGGAATAAAGCCCAGAACAGGATATGCACATACATTGGAAATGACAAGCTGCATACCGTTTTCATCCGTTGCCGGAAGGAAAGTTTGACCACCATCTTCCGAAAATTCTATATAAATCACATAACCAACTCTATCCGCATGTGTAAATTCTAAACGATAGCGTCCGGCTAAAGCTTCGTAGAAATCCACCGGCGCACCTGTACTCAAACCCGTAGAGTTTGGAGCTGCGCGAATGATAAGTCCGGGCGCACCATTTACGGTGACTACCTCGCTGAATGTACCATCGTCTGCACCATTTTCGCTTTGGTCGCCATTGCAACGGCATGGGTCACTGGCAAAGAAGCTATTGGTAATCGTAAAGAAGCAGGATTCTTCTGCTATATCTACGACAGTTGTTTCCGAACAGCCGTTGGCATCTGTTACGGTAATATTGTATGAACCTATGGTAAGGTCATTGACAATATCGCCTGTACCACTTGCCGTACCGTCTTCCGAAGCCCAAGTGTAGTCGTATGGCGCAAGACCGCCCGAAATATTTAAGGTGATAGAACCACCGTCTTCGTCTGCACAAGTTGGTACTTCGATAGTAGGAGCGAAGGTCATTCCCGGATAGAAGAAAATACCAACATCGACAGGGCTTGAACATCCGTTGTCATCCGTCATTAATGCCCAAAGGTCATTGACAACATTCAAATCGACATCATCGGCAGGACTAATTAAAATGCCTCCATTATCAGGGTCGCCATCGTACCAAGTGACGGAAGTTGGCGTCGCGTTCGGATTCACGTTTGTATTTTCTGCCAATAAATTTACATTAGAAATATCTTCATTCGGGCAGAATAATAATTGTGGATCATTTGCCTGCGGCAATGACAAAATTTCTGCCGTAATACTGCTTGTTGCCGTACAGCCGTTGATGTCCGTAATGGTCACTGTGAATGTTTCGCCATCTGATGCGCCTGAAGCCGAGGGGCTTTGTGCGGTGGCATCATCGAATGTTGCAGTGCCGTCCGAAGTCCATGACCAAGCGACAGCCATGCCAGCCGTTTCGACCAATTGCAAACTTTCATCTGCACATACCGGGCTATTGGAACTGACCATAATGACAGGTTCGTCGTAAATCTCAATAGTAACGGTAGCATGACCTACGCAGCCGATGGCGTTGGTGTACGTATATGTGATGTCATACATACCCACGCCTACTTCTGCGGGATTGAGTGTTGCTGTATTAACACCATCGGATGAGAATCCGGCAGCAGCCGTAGAGGTAAATACACCACCATCCGGCGAGCCTGTGAAATCAAGTAATTGTCCGGCTACACAAGTACTGCCGGGGTCGGTGATGGTAACGGCATCATTCATGTTCAAGTCAAGCACTGTTACTGTAATACTGCCTTCGTAAATGCAATCGCCTCCTGCAGTGTAGTTTGCTGTGTAAGTAGTCGTTACATCAGGCATAACTTCTATACAGGTTTCAGTTCCGGTAGCAACAACATTACCTGAATTATCTGTCCATGTAATTTCGGTAGAAGGTACAAACATTAAGTCATTGAAATCACCATTATGAGCAGCCAGAACCGGACCGGTATTACCGGTAGCCGGGTCAATCTGATATATCTGATTGCATGCACCGCCATACAAAATACCATTTCCCATGTATTCAATAGCCTCTTCAGTACATCCGGTAGGGGATGTGAAACCAATAGGACCATTGATAATATTACCGGATAAGTCTAATTCATATAATTGTGTTGACCCTTCACTGTAATAAAGTGTATTGCTGTCAAAATTATACGTCATACCAATAAATCCGGAAAAAGGTACAGACGCTATTACTGTCGGCATGATAGGATTGGTCAACATTCCGGCAGGAATAAACTCTATATTAGTAACAGGTGGTGTAATATTCGTATCTATGTTTCCTATATATAAATTACCGGCACTGTCAAAGGTCATGATACGTGCAAAGGATGTAATCTCGTCAGATATGAAACCTAAATCGACTGTTGCACCTGTTGTAAGATTTACCGAATAAAGATTTATGCCGCCGGTTGGATTATTAGCAAGCATATAATATAAACCGTCAATAGGATTGTAATCAATTGCATAATAAGTACCGGATAAAGGAGCGGGAGACTGAATTGGCGGGACTACAAAATTCGAGTCTTCGGTTATCATATCAAGATTGTCTGAAACATTGAACACACCTCCAATCCAAGTACCGTTATAATTAAGACCAAATAGTTGTCCTTCTCCGAAATTTCCATCTAACAAACAAATTTCGGTGGATTGTCCTATACAAATTGTATCGATATCTGCTTCAACAGTTGCAGGCAGCGGTACTTGGTCAACCGTAATATCAACGCTGCAAGTGCCTACATTACCACAGCCGTCTATTGCTGTATATGTTACGGTAGTCGTTCCCGACGGATAAAAATCGGAAGCATCCGCACCACCATTATTATAATCATTACTGATGGTGGTAAATTGCTGTGTAAGCGGTGTATAAGACAAGCTCATTTCGACGCCTGCCGGATTGCATATAAAATCAACCGTAGTAGGTGCGGAGGCAGTAAAAGTCATTACATTATCTGCCAGATAATTGGCTAAAACCACAGCTGGCAGCGTAAATGTAATCGTCTCTGATTCGCAGTCTGTAAATGTATTATTACCTAATTGTGAGACAAATATAACTCCATTTTCATCAAAAATATCAAAATATTCATTAGAAGAACCCAAATCGCCATATACCGTAATACTCAAAGCAGCAGGTTGAGAGACGTCAACATTCGTTCCGTCAAAATCAAACTGTAAGACTTGAAAATCTTGGGTATGTTCTACGAAAAACGTTTGTCCATCCGGTAGCGGTGTTATATTATCATCCATAACAATGACAGCAGGAATCGTGACATTCGCGCCACAAACACCCGGGTCTGCATCAACAGTAATATTTGCCGGGCAAGTCAGCGTGGGTGGCGTATCTACAAAATATAGGATATCGCGTTCTTCGATACAGCCTGTAATCTCGTCAATTACTTGTACCCACAAATCAGGCGTACCTGAAATATCGGTAGCTGTAGCCATTGTCGTAATATCTATACCACCTGCGGAGGGTTGTCCATCAAACCACAGCACGATGTCTCCCGGATTGTTTATTAGTTCAATATCAAACTGTGTGATGTCGGTTGCCAGAGGGTCGCCACAAAAAACGCCGAAGTAGGAACTTCCTGTTATCGGTGGCTGTATGACCGTAACAGCAACTGTACAGGTATCTGTATTGCCGCAGCCATCAGTAGCGGTATAAGTAACTATTGTAGTTCCTGACGGATAAAAACCGGAAGCATTTGCACCGGCATCATTATAGTCATTGGTAATAATAGCCACTTGTGGAGTAAGTGGTATGTAGTCCAATATCATTTCAACGGCACTAGGGAAACAGAAAGCATCTACATTGGGTGTGCCTATGGCAGTAAATGTGATGACATTATCAGCCGCGAATAAAGCGAGGTCAGCTACTGATATAGTAAATGTTCCCGTTTCAGACTGACAATCGGTGAATACATTATTTCCTAATTGAAGTACTAAATTGCCATTTTCATCAAAAATGTCAAATGCCTCGCTAAAATCGCCCATATCTGCAAAGGCGGTTACGGTTAGCGTTGCCGGTTGAGTGAGGTCAATATTAGTTGTACTAAAATCAAATTGTAGTGTAGGTCCGCTGACGAAAAACTCCGTATAAATGGTTTGTCCTTGTAGAATAGGACTTACCCCGTCGTCGGTAGCAGTTGCAAGTGGAATAGTGACATTGGCACCACAAACACCCGCATCTGCATTGACCGTAACAGCAGTCGGACAAGTAATCTGTGGTGGGAAATCAAATTCATACATTAGATTGACTTCCGAAGGACAGCCTGTAATCACATCAGTGAGTAAAGCCCAAATATCGGGTATGTTGGTCAAATCTGTTGAATCTGCCATGTCTGTAATGTTCATCCCATTCATCGACGGCTGACCATTATACCAATCAATATTTACATTGGTAGGTGTACCCATACCACTACCAAAATTGAAATTGAATTGAGTCAAATCAAAATTCATGAAATCACCACATGCAGTAACGAATAAGTCCGATTCTTGCGTAATTTCCTGATTTACAGTAATATCAACGCTGCAAGTATCTGTATTTCCACAGCCGTCAATTGCGACATATGTTACCGTAGTTGTACCCGGCAAATAGAAACCTGAAGCATCCGCACCGCCATCATTATAATCATTGCTGATACTTGTAAATTGTGGTGCAAATGAGCCATATGCGAGTTCTATTTCGACATAATTCTCAGGACAGAGCAGATCTACCGCAGTAGTAGGTGCAGCCGAGAAACTAATGATATTGTCTGCAAGGAAAGCAGCAACATCACCTACCGGAATGGTATAAGTAAATATATTTTCAGTACAATTTGAAACACCATTCAGCAATGTAAGCGAAGTGCCGTTTTCATCAAAAATTTCATAATACTCTACACTACTATCCAAATCACCGACAGCAATCACTGTCACAGTAATGGGCTGATTTGGGTCTATATTCGTTCCATCAAAATCGAATAATAGTGGTTGGCTATCGTCAAAATAATCCAAACGAAGGGAAATGACATCAGGTAGCGGATTGATATTATCATCCATAGCTGTGGCAAGAGGTATGCTGATGAAAGCACCACAAGTGTCGGGGTCATTATTCACAGTGATAGCAGCCGGACAGGTAATCGTAGGTGAATTATCAATTTGATACATAACATCTACTTCCTGCATACAATTGGTAATGCTATTGATGGTCAATGCCCAAATATCAGGCATCGTGCTTAGGTCAGTCGCATTGGCGGTAGCAGTAATGTCTGTACCACCCATCGAAGGTTGACCAATATACCATGTTACTATTTCATTTTGATTAATCGTAATACCCTGATTATACTGGGTCAAATCAAAAGCGGTAATATCTTCCGATTCGCAAATACCAACTCCAAATGTGGTCGGAGACAAATTAGTCCCTGTAGTTGCTATCGTAATATTTGATACATCGACACAGCCGTTTGGAAGGTTGTAAGTGGCTGTATAAGTGGTTGTCATGCTTGGCATTACAGTGATACATTGAGTCGTATCAATTTGATTGCCCGCATCGTCCATCCATACAATATCGCCATCGGCAAGTGATGGGACGAACATCAAATCCTTGATTTGAGCGAATGAACCTGTAGGAGAAAGCAGTGTCGTCGAATTGCCTGTATTAATATCAAGTGCATATATTTCATTACAGGCAACCGCACTTGCACCATATACGATACCATTGCCAACGTACTCAATGCCCTGCCCTGCACAACCAAATGCGGTACTAAACGTGGTAAGAAGATTTGGTACATATGTATTGATGTTAATTTCGTATAAGGACACAGTGCCTGTGCCGGTAGCGTAGAGTAATCGGTCATTGTCGAAATCATATGTGAGTCCTACTGCACCGGATTGGGGAATACCTGTGGCAAGTAAAGTGGTTGTAACAGGATTTGTCGAATAATTTATCTGATGTAATTCTCCACCGTTAAAAGTAGCGTAGAGATTGCCAACGGCATCAAATGTGATAGCTTGCGGGTTGGGATTGCCTGCTGCAGAAATTACTTGTCCACCAATATTAGTAATTGCGCCTGTCACCAAATCAACGGTAAAAAGCTGTCGATTGGCATTGCTGGCATTGACTCTGGCGAGCAGATATACCATATTATCCACCGGATTAAGGTCAAAACCGTAGGTAGTTTCTCCTATATCCGGTCCGGTGTATGTACCATCTATTATCAATGTATTGGTTGCCAAGTCTGCTGAATAAAGCGCAATGTCAGAGAATACCTGATTGAACGCAGAAAGCGCGTACAAACCATCCGGTACTGCGGGAGGTATATCCAAGCAAAGCTCGGCAACACCACCTGTACATAAGGTATCTGCATCAGCAAGAATCTCAAAGAATCCGGTAGTTGTACCCGGACTTACATTGACATCTATACTACACGTTCCTATATTGCCACAACCATCAGTAGCGGTATATGTGACGGTAGTGGTTCCCGCCGGATAGAAGCCTGAGGCATCTGCACCACCGCTTGTATAATCATTGGTAATGCTCAAATATTGAACACTAAGCGGTGTGTAATTCAAATTCATTTCAACGCCATCCAAACCGCAGAAGGGGTTTACAGCGGTTGTTCCGGTAGCTGTAAAAGTCATCACATTATCTGCGAGATATGCAGTTAAATCAGCAACAGGAATGGTGAAAGTAGTCGTTTCAGAAACACAATCCGTAAAACCACCGTTGCCAAGTTGAGCAAAGAAATTGCCGTTTTCATCAAAAATATCGTAATATTCACTGCTCAATCCTATATCGCCCGAAACGGTAATCGTAAGTGTAGCAGCTTGTGTTTGGTCAATATTTGTTCCGTCAAAATCAAATTGTAAGGTTTCGCCATCAAAAGTATAATCCACAAACAACATCTGGTCGTCAGGAAATGGAGTAATGCTGTCGTCCATTACTACGATAGGCGGAATGGTGAGTGTCGCGCCACAGATGCCCATATCAGAATTGACATTAATATCAGCCGGGCAAGTAACCTGTGGGGGGGCATCCAATTCGTACATCAGGTTAATTTCTGTCGGACATCCTGTAATAAGGTCAGTGATTTGTACCCAGACATCCGGCATGTTGGTAAGGTCTAACGAATCCGCATTAGCAGTGATGTTTGTGCCGCCCATAGAGGGTTGTCCATCGTACCAAATGAGGTTGGTTGGTGTACCCATGCCATTACCAAACTGAGCACTAAACTGCGTCACATCAAAATCCATAAAATCACCACAAGCCGTAAAGAAGAAATCGTCTCCCTGTACAAAGTCTTGATTGACGGTGACATTGATGGCGCAAGTATCGCTATTACCACAAGCATCTGTTGCGATATAAGTGACTACTGTAGTACCGGGTGGATAGAAGCCGGAAGCATCTACGCCACCTAAATTGAAGTCATTAGTTACAGTAAGATAGGTATCTGCAAAGATGGGGGTATAGGTAATGGTTATTAAAACATAATTATCAGGACATGTTGCCGCAGACGTTCCTGTTACATCAGCATTCATAACAAAAACACCATCAGTTAGCATGGGCGCAATTTGAGCACTCGTATAAGAGAAAGATGCCGTATTAGGTATGCAATCTACAGCTCCAAGCGCCCCTAAATCAAATGTTTCATCTGAGAAATTTACAAAACCTGTAGATAGATTACCAACAATAGTCAAATCTACTCCTACAGGCTGCGTCGGGTCAATATTAGTAGCATCAAAATTAAATGTGAGAAATTCATCACCACTAAAATCAAGTTGAATGGTTTGCGTTGGTGAACTACCTATGGTCAAACTATCATCCATAACTACAGCCAAGGGAAGTGCCACAAAAGCACCACAAGTATCGGGGTCGCTATTGGTTACGACATCTGCGGGGCAAGTAATTTGTGGTGTCGTATCCACTCCGTAATTCAGTAGTACTTCTTGTGTACAATTGGTAATTAAATCAGTAATCAATGCCCAGATACTTGGCATTCCTGTCAGGTCGGCAACATCGGCAGTAGGTGTAATGTCTGTACCACCTATCGACGGTTGCCCGTCGTACCAATCGACAGTTGCTGTCGGGGTTCCCATTGTGCCACCACCAAAATTGTCATCATACTGCGTCAAATCAAAACTCATCAAACCCTCTTGTTCGCAAATTCCAACATCTAATGTGTCAGGCGGGGATGCTGCTGTGGAAACTATAATGTTTTTGCTGGCTGCGTCCGAACATCCTTCGGAATCGAAGTAAACCACATTGTAAGTTGTAGTAACTGAAGGCATAACGGTAACGCAATTGGTCGTACTGATTGTATTGCCTGCATCATCTATCCAGTCGATTAGCATAGCGGGCAGATTTGCCTCTACACACAACTCGGCTGCACCGCCCGCACAAATTGTATCGGTTGTGCTTGTAATGGTGAGTTGGGGAGAAAGGACGTAGCTGACCTGAGTTTCTGCCAAACAAGTGTCAGCAGTGGAAACCAATGCCCACAAGTCGTTTACCATCGTTAGATCGACAGCAGTGGCAGGACTGAGGTCGGTTGCTGTACCCGAAGCGGGTTGACCATCAAACCAAGTGACATTTTCGCCGAGAGGATTGACAAATAAATCCTGTTGGGTGAGGTCGTAACTAAATTCGTCTCCATTACAAAGCGTAAAATTAGGATTGAGGGCGATACATTCCGTCGTAAAACCGCAAATGCTGAAGTTGTCTATTGCAACTATCCATTCCCAATTGCCCAAATCATCAAAAATAAATCTAACTTGAAAATTTTGATTAATATAATTATCTATGGGAATGATAGCATGAGGTATGGTACAAGTTCCCCAGGGTCCGCAAGCCGGACTGGTTTCTGTCAGTACATTTACCCAACTGACCCCATCGAATACATCTACTTGAAAGACTGAGCCATCAGCTATCCAAAAGTTATAATCAAATTCAAGGTTGATGTTCTGAAAATCGGTCAAATCAACGGGTGGAGAGATGAGTTCCATCGCTTCGCCGCCATCTCCGTCAAAGGCATCGTCATCAAAATATGCCATACAAGTACCGTCAATATTACCAACGGGTGTATTGACACCTCCGGCTACGAAACCGAAATTCCAATCGGCACTCGACGTGCCAAGTGCATTATTGGTCCAGCCCGCAGGTAGCGAACAAGCATCAAAGTTTTCAGCCTGAATAGTTGTGCAAGTACACTCCAAAGGTGGTGAATCGTAAGTAGCAGTTTGTGAACAATTTGCATCACCGACTGTGACATTTACCCCATCAGTACCATCGGTAGGTAAGCCGGGAAAAATAACGGTTTGGGGATTGCTGCCATCATAAGTTTGTGGGAAAACATTGCCACCAATCGTGATGTCAAATGCGCCGCCTGCGGCTGCATTATCCGTATCAATGATAATTTCCAAATCATATACACCGCCACCACAATTGATGATATTCAGATTGTCAATATTCAGACCTGTAGTACGGACACTTGCTGTAGTTGGTGGTCCATAGAGTCCGCCGCCGCAATCAGCTCTTACTTGTACTTCGTATTCGGTATTGCACATCAGCCCCGAAATGGTTTCATTGGTTGCAGTGGTGGAGTTGGTATATGTCCATGCAGATGTACCATAAACCCTCGCTCTGACTTCATAATTTGTAGTAGAAACGTTCCAAATCAAATCTATCGTTCCGCTTGAAGTATTGGTGACATCTACACCATCTACAAATGTATTTTCACAAACAACACCTACACACGCAGACATACAGGTACGCGTAGCGACATGGGCATTGATAGAAGGAATCGAACCGCCATTGAATACACAAGGTTCTGAACCTGTGGACCAAGTGGTAGCAGGAGATACCTGCGGATCCATAATGAGTGGTCCGCGTGGCAGACTACCAACCTGACAGGTCGTACTACTGGTTTCGAAATTGTGGAAAGCACCGAAGAGATGCCCTAACTCGTGGGTTGACATGAGCTGCATTTCAAAAAACAGGCTGGAAAAATCTTCGTAAATTGTATTACCGTTGATTTCGCAAACCAAACCAAAACCATTGGCTACTCCAACTGCCGTACCCGGTCCGCCGTTGCCAATATCGCGCGTAGTCCATAGGCAGCGTAGGTCGTGCGGGGCGGTGAAGCCATTCGGACCGAGTGCCCAACTCTGAAAATCAGGAAAAATGGCATTATAATCCCCCGAAGAAGTCCAGGGGTCACAACCATCGCAAGCGACGATATATCTTTCTGAAACAAGAATGACGATTTGCTCAAAAAATTCATCGTCGTAATTAGCTGCGGTGGCATTCATGATGCCGTCCATGTAAAGATTGAGATTGGCAACACTGCCATATCGCTGAAACATACCGAAGTCGGCAGCCTGCGCGAGTTCCATTTCCAGGCAAGCCAAGTCGTCGGCACTTTTATGTTGTGTATGTGCATGGTCAATGTCTTCTTCGAGTTGCTGTATATCTTCGACGCCACAGAAAGCGTCTTCAAGTGGAATAATATCTTCCACAGTATATAGCACAAAATGGTCAGGGTTTGCCATTTTGTCGTGATGTTTTAGGGGTTCTACGTAGTACCTTTTTTCACCATCTGTAACAAAACCAAAGATAAAACCTTCGGCAATCGTCAGGCGGATTTCATTATCGCGGTTGTCATTCAAAAAGCCTTTGAAAACAGCATTTTCAGCGCGAGGTGCGGTTACTACGCCATTTTCGGTCATTACACGGGTCACATAATTTTCGCCGTATAGGTTACTCTCAAAAAGGGTCATCTTCCAGTTGCGATTATTGTTGAGTCGTAACTCAAACTGTGTAGTTGATTTTCCTTGTACCGAGCGACTGAGTGCTTTGGTCGGTATCTGGAATACCTCGTACTTTTCAAAGCGTTGTTCCAATTGATTTTTGGCAACATCTTTTACTTCTTTTCCATGAAAATCAGGTATTTGAATACCTTTTTGTGAGAAAGAGAAATGTGCAAAGCACAAAAAAAGTAATGAGAACAAAAGGGGATAGGAGTGTAGGTGGTTTTTCATAATGTTTCTGAATTTGGATTAAACAATGTATTTATATAAAGTTATACAATAAAGCATTTGCATTGTATCGGACGATACAATACATGCTGGTTTAGCTCAATATGTAGCTATTAGCGATATAGATAGATAGGAATGTGATAGTTTTGGGGACATAGAGTTGAGCAGTGTTAATAGTATATTTGAATTTGAAAGAACTCAAATATACATTGGTTGTTAAATACTTTTTATATTCAGTACGATAAAGATAGGAAAAAAATATTAATGAAAAAATTTTTATGTGTTAAAAATTTTGGAATTGACCATTTCTTGGTGCGTGATGTAGAGAAAATTCATGGATTTTTCTCTACATCACGTAAAAACGCGGATTTCCCGAAGAAAAAAATAAGCACGAGCAAACTCATTCATAGGGCAAACGAAGAGTAATTTTTATAATGTGTGTTTTTTTGAAATTGAAGGATAAACCCCGTCATTCGTCGGGACAAGCCTTAGTCGGCTGACATTTTTGAAATCCATCGATACCCCACATCTTTTTAAATGTCGATATTTTTAAAACAAAAACTATTTCTATATTTTTATTTTATTTAAAAATAGCATTTTATAAATTAATAATATTTTAAATAAGACAAAAAATATGAGTAATCCGTTTACTAAACTTTTCGAGTCTATTGATACCCCACAGAATATAAAATTTTGATTATCAAATAATTATAATTTTAAAAATTAACTTATTTTATAAAAACTTATTTTAAAATTATA
>CALHBW010000262.1 GCA_937930625.1 uncultured Saprospiraceae bacterium
GTTATTCATGGCAATATCTACCTCCTTACCTTTTCTGACTCTTTCTTGGTAAGCGTCTGTCACGGAGAATAAAACTTTGTAATCACTCATGACAGCCTCACCCGCGTCATACAAAACCGTGAAGTCGATTTTTGTTTTTTCGATGGTTTTTGCAATGTTCTCATTGGTTTCGGGTGTAATGGCAATAACCTTTGCACCTTTGGCAGCTATTTGCGGTACACTTTCCTGAAATTCAGCTAAATAGCGTGTACATACG
Source organism: uncultured Saprospiraceae bacterium (assembly GCA_937930625.1). GTDB lineage: Bacteria > Bacteroidota > Bacteroidia > Chitinophagales > Saprospiraceae > JAHDEO01. Next base: position 257 of record CALHBW010000262.1, read on the forward strand.
GGACACCATTGCCCTCTGTAAAACATCAATACAAGGGGCTGCCTTTTTATTTCTTCGCTCAATTTCACGACATCTCCGTTGGGAGCTTTAAGCGTAAAATCGGGGGCTTTCATTCCTGCTTTCAAGCCTGTCGGTCTGATTTTTTCGAGGTCATAACCCATTTTTAGCCATTTAATATCAGACTCAGTGCTTGCGTTTTGTGTGGTTTTTGTTGTTGGATTTTCCACGTTTGGTTTTTCTTTTGACTGTGTGGTTTCTGAAGTATTTTTACAGGCAAATATTCCAAAAATCAGCGTGATAAAAAGTAATATATTTTTCATAATAAAAAACGTAACACGGTGCTTCCTGTCCGTGTATTGCGATTATTTTTTTTGTTATACTGTAAACGGGGTAAATTTCGGAAAATGCTGATTCACGCAGAGATCGCAGAGATTTTATAGTATTTCTCCGCGAACTCTGCGTTCTCTGCGTGAAATATAAATGTTAATATTTTCCGAAATTTATGCCGTTCACAGTATAATTTGAAACGCGGACAGGAAGCACCGCGCTATATTTGCAAAAGTAGTATTTATGTACAAATGAATTTAGCAATTGGGGGACATTTTTTTAGTAATAAACAGACAGGAATGTCTGTGTTACGTTATTGATATTCAGGATTATTGATAAATGTCTCATCGCTAAGACTTTCAAGGAAACTGATAAGGTCAGATTTTTGTTGTGCGGTCAAATTTAGTGCTTGAATGAGCAGACTTTTATTCGCATGAGAACTGCCGCCTGAATTATAATGTTCAATGACAGATTCGAGTGTGGGCAGACTGCCATCGTGCATGTATGGAGGCGTGAGTGCGACATTGCGAAGCGAAGCAACTTTAAATTTGCCGATGTCATTGGTTTGTGTAGTGAGTCGGGCGCGTCCTTCGTCCTCATAATTTTCATACAAACCATTATTCTCAAAATTATAATTGGTAAAATTAAAACCTGTATGGCAGGTCGCGCATTGTAATTCATTGAAAAACAAGTTACTACCATTGATTTGTTCGGGTGTTAATGCACTTTGATTGCCGCGTATGTATTCGTCGTAAGGTGCATCGCTACTCACCAAAATACGCTGAAAAGCCGCCAATGCACGACTAATCACATAGGCATTTGGCTCGCGATCGTAGGCAATTTTTGACATTTCTACATACTCATCATCGGTACGCAAACGGGCGGCTGCTTCGGCTATGGTCAGGTCCATTTCTACTTCATCGGCGATGGGTCCGAGTGCTTGTGTTTCGAGACTTGGGCTACCGCCTTCGCGAAAAAAGTAGGGATGCCAAGCCACATTCGCCAGCGATGGCACATTGCGAAAACCCTCGCGCCCGTGTATGCCTACGCTCACAGGAAGATTATCGGCAAATGCTTTGGAGGGCAAGTGACAAGTCGCGCAAGAAATGGTAGAATCACGGGATAGCACAGGGTCGAAAAATAGCTTTTTACCCAACTCAATACGCTCATTGGTAAGCAGATTGTCGTCCGGCATTAGTGGTGGTGGAAAACCGACGGGAAGTTGGAGATTATGAGGTGTTTGGACTTGTGGTGATTCGTCGGGGCGACAAGCGGTAATGGTTAGTAGAGCGAGGATAGAGATGATAGTTGGTAGTTGATAATTCATGGTTGGTAGTTCATGGTTCATGGTTGGATGCCTACTCGACGGACATTTTTAAAATGTCAGGCGAGATATACCTTCGTTATATTTTAAAACATTTAATTTATTTAAATTATGTAATGTGTTGTATTTTAATAAAATGCAAAAATGCTGTCGCCTGACATTTGTAAATGTCCGCCGACTTATCTTGTTTCCCAAACTATCATTTAAAAACAAGCGTCAGTATTTTACAACGAATACATAATTATCAAATATAATTTCCGCAAAATATGCAGAAGAACCTTGATTAATTTTTAAAAACCTGATAACCAAAAAATTATAACTTTGTTAAAATTTAAATTTACCCTGTTCACAGCATAACTATGAACTACCAACTAATCTATATCAAATGCAGATGGCAAGTCATCGCAGGACGTCATCGAAGTAAACAAATCTGTATCTCTTAGCAGTTGCTCTATTCTAAGCCAAATATCCAATTCATAACCAAGACGGTCAATCGTTTTTTGCTCAATGGGCGATATGTCAACATCGTAGTCATTGCATGTGAGTGTTAGGGCTATAGGATTTCCATTCCCCATAATATCGATGGCACCGTTTATCATAATTTCATCTACGGTAAACTTAACGGCTTGTATATTAGCTACTTTGACATCTTCTATCTCCCGGATACTATCTACACCCATTTCTATATTACCAATAGAAAGTGAGTCTTTATCCGTAATAATTTCAAGTTGTGAGCCGGAAAGCAACAGGTCGTTTATCCAGAAGGTCATGGTATCTAAGGTGTATTCACTACCAATGAAAATCTGACTGGAATCATTCATGATTGCGCTAAAACCAAGCATTATGGTAGGAAAAGAACAGCTATTGTCCTCCAAATCTGCCAATACATCGTAATTGATAGCATCGGGGTTGGTACAGCCTTCTCGTTCTCCGTGACAACTTATTAGCGTCATTAGTGCGATAGCGCACAAGCAAAATATAGTATTTTTCATGTTGATGAATTGACGAGTTAATGTGTTGACGAGTTGATGTGTTGAAGAGTTGATGCGTTATCGAATTACATCAGCTCATCAATTCGTCAACTCATCAATTCATTATTTCCCCGTACTGATAATTTTAAGTTCTACCCGTTGGTTTTTATTCCGTCCTGCGTATGTTTTGTTGGAGGCGATTGGTCGGGTTTTACCGTAACCTTTGGCAGAAATGCGCTCTTCGGAAATTCCTTTTTGAATGAGATGAGCGGCAACGGTTTTAGCTCTTGCGGTAGAGAGTTTATTGCAATAATCGTCATCGGGAATATTATTGGTGTGTCCACCGATTTCGATGACGACCTTTTTATTTTGTTTTAGAAAGTAATATACTTCTTCCAACACTTCATAAGAAGATTTGGTCAAGATAGTAGAGTCTGCCGGAAAACGAAGGCTGTTGACTTGAATAGTTTGCCCTTCTTTGATAAAATTTTTATCCTTTAACTCCGGTAGTAAATTAGTCTTGGGAGCTTCTTCTACTTTTGGTTCTTCCTTAGGTGTTTCTTTTTTGACCGGAGGAGGAGCGATTGCGACTGGTTTATCCTCCTTAGGCGTTTCTTTTGTTGTCTTAGGTGCTTCCTTTTTGGTTTTTTCCTTTGGTTTTGAAGGCTTTTCGCGTTTATCGCGTGGTTTTGGAGGGATATTTATGTTTCTATCAGGCTCGGTGTCATCTATTTTTGCGATGATGGGTTCATCGTCGTTACAGGATGCAAGTGTGATAGACGAGCAATGGTCTAATAATAAATTACCATTATATGCCATAAGGGTAGGCGTGACATAAAATGCTTCGAGCGTAATAAAGTTATACTCGCGACGCGGCTTGAGTTTGAAGTCGTACTTTTTCCAAGCGGTGTGGTCAATGGCACCTGTTTCGGCAAGCATCTCACGCTTGTCGCAATAATTATTACCGCCCCATATACGGAAGCAAATAGGTTGGGTAAATTGGGTCTGTATCGTGTCCGTTTTACGACGGCTCAGGTAGGAGTCCGAACGCGCCAGATAAATGCTGAAATCATAACATTCACCTCCGTCAATCGGCGTTTCGAGCAATTGCCCGACAGCTTCCCACGTATCCGTATCGCGTGTGACCAAGCCGAGATAGGTGTTCCCTTTTTGGGCTTTTTTAAATACCCTGAATGTTCTATTGGGTTGCGTATCAGGCGGAGTCTCACCGGGCTTACCGCAGTCGCGCCAACCTTCGGGCGTAGTACTTGCGGCAGGTACTCCTTCAAAAGATGGGTTGTTGAGTTGGATGCTTTGTGCTTCTGTCCACGTTGCGTGTAGGAACAACGCTATTATTGCACTGATTATAATTAGCGATTTATACATATTCTATTTTGTAATTATCGGAATGTGTTTTTTGAAATTTTGAAAAATACAATAATGATTGGTAGTTGATAGTTGATAGTTCATAGTTGATAGTTCATGTTGTATAATTCAGTAGTGTTTTTTGTTTTACAAAAAAAAAAACAACCGTTTACAACTATGAACTATGAACTATCAACTATCAACTATCAACTACCAATCATTATTGTATTTTTTCAAAATTCAAAAACGATAACACTTTTATTTATTGGGGAAATCTTTGTGAACTATCCTTTATCTAAACAAGAATTAAACCATTTGTTCACTACAAAGTGTTTGAAATCCCAAAACTACCAATAAAGATTGAATGTGTAAATATTTTGACGGATGCTTTTTGTTAATGTGGCGTTAAAAGAAGGGAAGTTGATTGGTTATTGGGTTGATTGGGTTTATTAAGTTTATTGAGTTGATTGGTTGATTTGGTTATTGAGTTGATTGGTTGACTGGGTTCATTAAGTTGATTGGTTTATTAAGTTGATTGTGAACTTAATAAACCAATCAACTTAATAACTTAATAAACCAATCAACTCAATCAACCAATCAACCCAATCAACCAAATCACCGAATCAAAGTAGCTTGTCCCTGATACGGTACTACCGAACCATCTACAAACTCTACCTCTGTGTACCATACGAATACTGCGGGACTCATTTCCTGTCCTCTGAATGAGCCATCCCAGCCGGTTTCTTTATTATTCAAATCGGCATCTTGGGTTTCAAATACCAACTCGCCCCATCGGTCAAACACCTTAAATACGACCACGCGTGTAGCTGCCGCACCGCCTTGTACGTACAAGACATCATTGAAACTATCGCCATTTGGCGTAAAGGCATTAGCGACGAAAACAGGTTGCTCTTTATTGATAAATACGCGTACATCGTCGGTGGCAGTACAGCCGTTTTCGTTTTCGATAGTAACGGTGTACATGATTTGATTCAATGGACGCGCCTCCGGTGTCGGACAAGCAATACAACTCAAATTTAAATCAGGCGAATAGGAAGACCATGTATAAGTATAATTACCAATTTCACTCGGAACGGCTTCCAATACGATAGAATCTCCGTAGAGTAGTTCGACATCTTCACCTGCATCAACGGTCAATTCAGGTGGTTCTACAACGGTGACTGTGCCTTGTGCCGTACATTCTCCGGTGAAATCTGTGGCATAAACGGTATATTCACCTCCGGGCAATCCAATAAAGATATTGCCTTGTGTAAAGTTTTCATTGTCAAGGCTGTAGGAGTAAGGTGCTGTACCGCCTCCTGCATTCAAGGTGATACTTCCGTTGGTATCTCCGAAGCAATCAAGCGTACTTCCTGCACCTGTTACGGAAACCGACTCGGTAGGTTCATTGATGATTAATGAATCTACGACTTGACAGCCATTAGCATCTGTGATAGTCACGGTGTAAGTACCTGCGGTGAGGTCGGCGATTTGGTCAGATTGCTGCATGTTGGTATCATTCCATTCGTAAATGAAGCTGCCTGTACCCCCAACTGCGGCTACGTTTGCCGTACCTGTTGCCGTGCCGTTACAGGTAACATCTTCGCCTGTGAGGATAGCAGTGATGGGTGTAGGCTCGGTAATCATGACCTCTTCAACTTTGATACAGCCATTACCATCTGTAATGCTTACCTGATAAGTACCACCGCTAAGACCGGAGGCTGCGGGGGTGTTTTGATTACCCGCATTGGCATTCCATTGATAGGTGATGGGCTGCACACCCTCTGCAATGACACTCGCTTCACCATCTCCCGCACCAAAGCAAGATACATTTGTAATGGTGACACCAACTTGGATTTGAACTTCCGAAATGACTTCTATACTTTCAGTAATTTCACAAGCATTGGCATCCATGACTGTGACCGTGTAAGTTCCGGCATTGAGCGCGTCGGCTATTGATGTATTTTGTCCGTCAGACCAAGTGTAGGTGTAGTTGCCCGTTCCATTGGAAGCGGTGACAGTAGCAGTACCATCACTTCCGGCGCAACTTTCATCCGTAGAATCCAATGTTAGCGCGAGGGCATCGGGTTCGCTTATTATAATTTCTTGATTCGCAGTACAATCATTATCATCATTTATAAAAACAGTATATGTACCTGCCGCTAAATTTTCAAATGTATTTTCATTTTGAAAATTAATATTATCCAAACTATATGTATAATTTGCTGCGCCACCTGAAGCGGAAATGGTAACTGTTCCATCGTTATTTCCATTACACAAAATATCCGTTGGCGTAGCCGTCAGGCTAAGGGCAGTGGGTTCTGTGATGGTGCTTTGTGCGGTGGCAGAACAGCCGTTGGCGTCCATGACAGTGAGCGTGTATGTTCCTGCCGTCATACTAATATCAGCCGTATTCATACCATTGTCCCATGCGTAGGTGTATGTACCTGTACCGCCTGATATGGTGCTGCCGATAGTACCATCTTCACCTGCACAAAGCGCGCTGGTAGGCGTCAATAAATCGACGGTCAATTCATCCGGTTCGACGACATCTATACTGACGACTTCGCTGCATCCACCGCCATCTGTCATGGTAATCGTATAAGTACCACCCGATAGATTGGTCGCGGTGGGTGTCGTTTGTGCGGGAGTTGTATTCCAGAGGTAAGTGTAAGGTTCTGTACCGGAAGTTACATTGACGCTGGCTGTACCGTCGGTATCGCCAAAGCAATTGAGTTGTGTGCCTGCACTGGTGTATTCAAGCGAACTTAATTCAGGCACATCGACTTGTTCGATAGCTTGACATCCATTGGCGTCTGTTACCGTTACGGCGTATGAGCCGAGTGCCAAACCTACGGCAGTCGGTCCGTTTTGATTGGAGGCGTTGCTATCCCAGAGGTAAGTGTAGGGGGCTGTACCGTCATTCACTGTGATAGTCGCGCTGCCATCTGTACCGCCATTGCAACTTGCGGCGGTGTTGGACGAAGTTAGCATGATAGCATCCGCTTCGCCTATTGTAATTTCCTGATTATTCGCAGTACAATTATTTGCATCATTTATAATAACATTATACATACCTGCTGCTAAATTTTCAAATATGTTATTACTTTGAAAAGTCATACCAGCATCAATACTGTACTCGTAAGGAAGTGTTCCGCCGGAGGCGGCAAAGGTAATTGTACCGTCATTGCTACCATTACATAAAGCAGCTGTTGGTGTGGCAGTAAAACTAACCGGAATGGGGTCGCTGAGGGTACTTTCTGCGCTAATTTGGCAACCGTTGGTATCGGTGACGGTGAGCGTGTATGTTCCGGCGGGTGCATTGGTGTTGGCTCCGGGTGCGCTATTGCTCCATGTGTAGGCATATGTGCCTGAGCCACCCGAAACGGTACTGTTGATAGTGCCGTCTTCGCCTGTGCAAAGTGGGTCGATAGCTGTGAGGTCTAAGGTCAATTCCTCCGGTTCGGTGATGTCTAGACTGGCGATTTCGCTACATCCGCCGCCATCTGTAATCGTGACGGTGTAAGTGCCGCTTGTAAGTCCTATGATTGTAGAGGTAGCTTGTGGCGGAGTGGTACTCCATGCGTAAGTGTAGGGCGCAGTACCGGAAGTGACTTCGACAGTAGCAACGCCATTGGCATCGCCAAAGCAGTCGAGCGGTGCTGCGGTAGTGTTGTATTCAAGCGAACTCAATTCGGGTACATCTACTTGCTCAGTAACTTCGCAGCCATTGGCATCAGTTACTATGACGGTGTATGAACCGAATGATAAACCTACGGCAGTCGGTCCGTTTTGATTGGAGGCATTGCTGTCCCAGAGGTAAGTATAAGGTATTGCGCCATTGGTGGCGGTGATAGTGGCTGTTCCGTCTGTACCGCCGTTGCAACTTGCGGCGGTGTTGGAAGAGGTCAGCGTCATCGGATTGGGTTCGTCGATGGTGACTTGTGTAGTGGCTTCGCAACCATTAGCGTCTTCGACAGTGACCTCGTATGTACCTGTGGCAAGTCCTGTGGCGGTTTGGGTACTTTGATTGCCGGCATTGGCATCCCATGTATAAGTAAATGAAGGTGTACCACCCGTTGGTTCGACGGTAGCCGTACCATCTGAACTGCCGTTGCAAAGCGTAGATGTAGCCGATGGCATTAGCATGATAGCCGGAGGCTCTGTGATAGTAAGGTTGGCAGTAGCCAAACAATCGTTGGCATCATTTACAGTGAGTGGGTACGTACCTGCCGGTAAATTTTCAAAAATATTATTAGTTTGAAAATTTGTACCATCAACACTGTATTCGTAATCTGCTGTTCCGCCGGAGGCGGCAAACGTCACACTTGCATCATTGCCACCATTACAAGAAATAGCATTTATACTAATAGAAAATTGGAGCGAATCGGGTTGGTTAATGGTGACAATTTCAGTAGCACCGCAGCCCAAGTCGTCTGTAACGGTGACGGTGTATGTACCTGCTTCCAAATCTATGAATGTTCCTGTAGTGGATGTTGTACCGGGAATTTCGTAGGTGTATGGTGTAGTCCCGCTTGTAGCAGATACGGTGAATTGACCATCATTTCCACCAAAACAAGTGGCATCTTGTGTATTGTCAATATCACTTACGAGGGCGCAACCCGCCAGCATTGCAGTACAATCTAAGGTAGCGGAAAGTGTACCGCAACCGCCATCAGTGCCTTGTACTTCTATATTAATAATTTGCCCATCGGTCAAGCCTGTAATCGTGTGTGATGTACCGCCATTGGAAGCTGCCCAACCTGCACCGTCTATATTGACTTCATAAGCTGTTGCACCTGTTACGGCATCCCAAGAGAAGGTAATCTGACCATTTGCGGAATTATCGCAAGTGATGACAGGCGCAGGTAGCGAAGGAATGACCGTAATCGTCACGTCATCCATCGTAGTACAACCGTATGTATCGAAGGCTGTAACGGTATAAGTCGTAGTGGTCGTAGGAGAGAGGTCAACATTCGGAAGGTTGGGATTGGAAACGCCGTCGGCAGGTTCCCAAAGGTAGCCGATGGTATATATAGGTGGCAAGGTCATCGACCAACCATTTATCATACCCGAAAAACCATTTGAGTCGTCAGATACCTGAAGTGTCCATACGCCATTCATATCGGCTCCGTAGATGTCTTCCCAGGGAGATTCAGGCAGATAATCTCCAATAAACGGAGTGTCGGCTGCGACAAGCCCCTGTATTTCTGTGACAGCTGTTGCTGTGAAGCAGACTTGGTCATAATTATCACCGCTACCACCGTTGTCGGTAGTAAGATTGAGGAATTGACCGCTTGGCGAAATTAGATAGATATCTAAATCACCGATAAAGCCATGCGTAATATCAATACAAACAGAAAGTATCGAACCTTCAGCTACTTGTTCGGGAATGGCACCGAGTATTTCGATGGTAGAGAAAGCAGGATTGGTGACGTCATTGTCGGGGATATTAAAGCTTTGGGAGTTGGTAAATGTAATACTTTCGGGGAGTTGGATGGGGAGTGTAGCATCATATGATAGGCTTTCGCCTTCGCATATCGTCGCGTCGTTTCCGAGCGGTGGTGGTACGAGTTGGTTGTCACCAATATAAATAGCAAAGGTATCTCTGCCGCAGATATTTGTTTTTACATCAATATAAATAACTTCCAAATCTTCTGCTATTCCGTCTTCAATAGGATTGAAAAATAAAGTGAGCGAATCTTCTCCTGCAGGAATAAAAGCATTAAGTGGCACAGGCTCGTAATCAGTGCCATTTATAGCGTTCCCAAAAATAGTATAGTCCAATGAAAAATCAGCTTCAGCAGGTGCGCCGAGTACGAACTCGATGGCAGCACCTACGCAACCTTCGACCATCGTGGAGTCGGCAGCGAAGGTATTGACACTAATATTGAGGGCATCTGTACCAAAACTACCCGAAGCCAAAAATACGCCCGAATCAAATACGCCATCTCCTGCATCCGAAACGGCAATTTTGATATTGTAAGTATCGCAAGGCACAACAATCGAGGAAGCTTCAAGCGGAATCGTGAAGCCGTCATACTCTACGGTTGTTCCGCCTAAGTTGGATTGATAAAAGCCGTTATTGGTGATGGCGTTGACATTATTGATGGAAACGGGAGTGACGCCATCGGGCAGATAAGCGATGTTTTCGGCATTATTTGAGAATGGTCCGTTGATGCCCGGTCCGCTGATAAAGAAACCGAATACGTCGTTGTATGTACTATTATTTGGCGGTGCAAATTCAGGATATTCATCTGACGCCCAAACATATGTAAAGCGAACTATGGTATCATAAGGGATAAATTGAATCTCGTAAATCGCCGGGTCAAAGATTGGAAAACCGGGAATCAATTGCTCCAAATCATCTTCGCCTTGTATCAGATTCATGCCGGTTGTACCGTTTTCATTATTGGGTCCAATGGCATTTACAGCATCGCCCGAAGTGAGTAAAACCCCTCTGTCGATACCGATATTTGAATTTTCTCCATCAAAAAAACCGACTGCATTATCCGCGCCGTTATATGTAATATTCAAGACTTCGACACCACCGCCAAAGAAGTAGTTTTCGAGTATGGTTTCCGGGTCAAAGGGCGGCGTGTCACCTGATGTGACCTCCAATTGAGCATACATCAAGGTATGCAAGCACAGCAACAGCAAAGTAGTAAGGAGGTGTTTGTAAATGTTCGTCATATCGTTAACTCAAGTTGCGAGTTGCGAGTTACGGGTTACGGGTTATCTATACATAAAAAATATTTTTTATGTTACTATCGGTTAGGAACGAATTAAAATTAAAATGCAAATTAAAATTAAAAAAGTAACTGATAATTAGTTGATTCTAATTTGTATAATGTAAAGTTATTTTTCACCGTTCTTTATTTATAGTATTTGACAACTCGTAACTCGCAACCCGTAACTCGGGTTAGGTGGTTTGTTGGTAAGGGGCGGGAATATTTGTCGGTTTTCAAGTTTGACTCATTATAAGACACTAAAATAGTTAATTATCCCTTAAAAAGTAGAATGAGTAGATGAATAAATGATAAAATGAGTGAATGTATTGTTGCATTTACTCATATAGTCATTTATTCATTTACTCATTTTTAATACCCCATTTCAACATAAATAAACTCACCAATCCCAAAATACCAAATATGACGGCAGCCAACAGGAAGGCTTGTTGCAGCGTATAGGTGTCATTAATCCAGCCTAAAAATGGAGCAAGCGTCGAGAAAATCACTCGAATAATAAAGCCGCGAATAGAGAGTACGGTAGCCCGCATTTCGGAAGGTGTGCGTTCGTTTACGAAATCTTTGAGGACAGGCGTAGCAATACCCCGCACGATGTAAATCAAAAAGATAAACACCAAACCGCCCAAACCATGACTCATTCCCAAGCCCACATATCCGCCGATAATTCCGAGTACAATCAATACAACAACTTGAAATTTACTCAAAAAGCGATACACATAATGGGCAAGAAAGGCAAACACCGCCACCGTCAAGTTTAATGCCGACCATAGCCAACCGATGGTTTCGAGTGAAAGCCCAATATATTTCATATAAACCTGTGCAAACCAAGCCATTGTCAAGGTAGCAGCACCAATACTCCCTGACAAAATAACAAACCAACGCAGGTATTTATTTTCGATAAATGTATAACGTAAAATATCTCTTGGGCTGGTGGAATGTGTATTTTCTGCCTCTTTTACGACTTTGGGTTCAATAACTAACCATGCACAAATTAATCCGATAAATAGACAGCATAAAAAAGCCCAAATGGTCGCTCTCATTCCAAATTGTGCAGCTATCCATCCGCCGAATATCGCGGCTACTGCCTCCGAAAATGTAGCAACGGAGTACATTCTGCCTTCCAATTTCAAATAGTGGTCTTGGCGTTTCAATTGTATCAATGAATCATATAATAAGGCAGAATCTGTTCCCGAAATAAAACTACCGCCCAAGCCCATCGTAATTTCTGCCACTACAAACCACCAAAACCCATCTGCCAAGCCCATCACCACATAACCCGCCATTGTAATCAACATACCAAGTATCAAGGTCAATCGTCGCCCCAATTTATCCGAAAAATAACCGGACGGTAATTCAAAAAGAGCAACCGACAACGAATATGCCGCCTGTGCCAACATAATTTGCTTTACATCCAGTCCATTTTCCATAAAAAACAGCACCACGACAGGCATAAACAGCATAAACCACTTGGCAGCCTTCAAGCCGAAGAGTAAATGAACGTTGCGTTCGAGTTGATGTTCGTAAGTCATAATAATAGACGTGAGAGGTTAGACGAGAGATAAGAGAACCCACCCGTCTTTGCCCTGATTTCGGTAGAATACGCTTTTTTGCAGAATTAAGTTCAATCAAATAGCAAATTAATTTCGTATATCTCTCGCCTCTCGTCTTGCTTCTCTCTCATCTCGCTTCTCACCTCTCTTGTCTCACGTCTCACCTCTCACCCCACTCTTGTCTATTCAACGAAAAAGTCGTAAATTAGTGGAAAAATTAGGATTATGACCGATGCTATTGTCGAAAAAATTATGGAGATGCCGAGCGCGCCCAAAGTGTTGGATAGCCTTCGTCATGCGCTTGAGGAAGAACGGCGTAAACGTGAGCAATTTTATAAAGATATTACACCAAGTGTAAAAGCGGAATTTATTAATGGTGAAGTAATCATACATTCACCTGCTAAAAAACGTCATATTAAAGCATCTGACTATCTTTATCGATTAATGGGTTTATTTTGTGACAAATTCGATCTTGGCTGGGTAGGAACAGAGAAAGGTTTACTAAAACTTGTTCGTAATGATTATGAACCGGATATTTTTTACTTCAGT
>CALHBW010000263.1 GCA_937930625.1 uncultured Saprospiraceae bacterium
TCCGACAAAATCAAAGAACTTTTTGAAATACTTACGGGATAGCTTACTAACCCGATTTCGATAAATTGAAAAATAAAATGAAAAAAAATATCAATTTATTTGTTCAATTAGAACTTAACAGCCCTGCTCCAAAGGGGGAGAGTCTATTGATTTCCAGAGTTTTATCTCCCCCTTTGGAGGGGGGTGGGGGGTGGAAAGCACGTTTTATGAAAAAGCCATTTACTCAAAATACAAACAACCATGGAAAAGAAAATTTCTCCTGAAGTAAAAGCAATCATCACTCACATTAGAAGAGAAGCCAAAAGATTAGGGCACAATTATCTTGGAACAGAACATCTTTTATTAGCCTTGTTAAATCAGAAAGATAGTCGCGTCATAAAAATATTAACCTCATTAAATATTGATATTGAAGCACTCAAACTATTAGTTGATACTCATATCACTGTTCTTCGGCGACAATCTGATGCTTCACCTCCGAAAGCGTCTTCTACCGACATCTATACCGATAAAATCATAGAAACGAGCTACATCGAAGCATACATGTTTAAAACCCCACAAGTTGCTCCTGAACATCTGTTCTTACGAATGTTAAAATACGGCACATGTACCGCAGCTAAAATACTTAGAAGCTTGGATATACATTATCCGCTTTGCTCTGACAAACTGGTACTTATGGAAATGCAAGACCTCGAAAAAGAAAGTGTAGTATCCGAAAAATATCAAAGCCAAACGGATAGCATAATCAACATTAACCGATATCTAACAGATGTTACAAAACACATTCATAAAACTCGTAAATACGCTACTGTCGAACGTGAGGCTGAAATTCAGAAAATCGCACAAATCCTTCGCAAAAGAGGCAGCAGCAGTATCTTATTGATAGGCGAATCCGGCGTTGGAAAAAGAGCTATTGTAAATGAATTTGCCCATAGAATCCAAAACTATAGAATGTATTCAAGGCATTACGACCGCATCCTTGAATTGGACTGGACAGCACTCTGGGCAGGCACATCAAATAGAGGCGACATCGAAAAGCGAATAAAAGCGATATTGCATGAACTTGCACGAAAGCCAAAAACTATTTTGCTCCTCAATCAAACACAAATTATGTTTGAAACTTTCAATAGAACAGGCTTAAAAATCACGGATATATTCAAGCCTGCATTAAAATTCCGTCAATTGAAATTCATTGGACTAATTACGCCCGACAGATACCCTTCCCTCATGATGCACAGAACCATGAACCATCATTTTCGCGAACTTTATATACAAGCACCACTCCCCAAACAAGCTGCTAAAATGTTGGAAAGTGCGAAGGCAGAATACGAACAATTTCACAATGTAACCTACGAAGAGGAAGCCGTTGAAGCTTGTGTCAATCTAACACATCTTCGCGGTGAAATACTACCGGGCAAAGCCGTTGATTTATTGGACGAAATTGCCGCACAAATAAGAATAGATAACATGAGTTTCCCCAAACATATTATTGAATTGAGGGAAGAAATGAAAGCTGCAAAAGCCAAGACCATTGAGGCTGTCAAACTACAAAAATTTCAAGAAGCAAAAGAACTGAGCCTCACAGAAATCAAATTAAAACAAGTACTACAATTGAAAGAAGAACAGTGGATAAAAGAACTCGACTCAAAACATTTTTTTATCAAAAAGCAAGATGTGGAAAAAGCCTTTCAATCTATCAAAAAATTCCGTCAACCATAAAAAATAAATTCACGCCATATTTCAATGTTTTCGCCGATTTTTAATTTTGAATGATAAATTTTGAATGACAAAAAATACTTAGGAACGCAGCATAAATAAGTTTACCATCTTGGGTAGGTTATTTTGTGCTTAGTTTTCGTCTTGAAAGCGGGCGTTTATCGGGATAAATAACTGATTTCAAGGCAGAAAATAAGTGCAAAAGAAGCAGCCAAATGGTAAAGTTATTTATGTCGCGTTCCTTAATTTATTAGTTTTTAATTGTCAATAAAAAACAAAGTAAAATTTAAATTCATTTGTCATCCAAAATTTATAATTCAAAATTTGGCGAAGACATTGATGTTTACATTTCAGAAAAAAACTACATCTCTTATTAAATTGTGAATATAAAAACCGATGCAACTTTACGACCTTTTTATCCGTTTAAATAAATGAACAAATTGATAGAAAAATAAAAATGTGTGTTAAACTGCCTTAAAACTTTTTTTACAACCAAATTCCCCTTAAATTCGTTTCTATCTACATGAAATGAGTAAATGAATAGATGACAAAATGAGTAAATGCCAATTCACTCATTCAAAATTCACTCATTCACTCATTGGATACTATGCACCGTTTACCCTGTAAGCAATTTAATTCACAGACATACAGGGACAGAAATGTCTATGTTATGTTTATCTGAAACACAAAGGTTTCAAAGGGTGAAATGAGTAAATGAATACATGAGAAAATGAGTAAATAACATTTGAAATATTTACTCATTTATTCATCTCCTCATTTACTCCTTTCATCCTAAAAATACGGTTAGACCATGAAGAAGAAGGTGTCTCCCAAAGTAAAAGAAATTATCTCCCAAAGCAGGAAAGAAGCCTTGCGACTGGGGCATGACTATATTGGCACAGAACATTTATTGTTGGGTATTGTCAATGAGCCTTACAGCTTTGCCGTCAAAGTACTCATCTCATTAGGGATTGATATTGAAGAACTTAGAGAAGTTGTGGACGAAAACGCCGCACGAGGCAAAATGGCAAGCACCCATCTCGAACTCGGCGAATTGCCACTCAATCGAGAGGCAGAAAAGGCGCTGAAAACCATGTCCCTCGAAGCACGGGTACAAAAAAATGAAGAAGTCTGCCCGGAGCATTTGCTCATGGCAATTCTCAAATATCCGGAAAGTGCTGCTTCTAAAGTACTCAACAGTCTTGATGTTGATTACGAGCATTACAAAACAGAAATGGAATATGTCCGCCATGAAATTCAGGGCGAAGCTCCGCAAGATGCTGACGACTATGATGACGATGACGATGGCATGAGAGGCGGTGCATTCGGTGGAGGTAGCGGTCAGCAACGCAAAGGCAATTCCAAATCCCGCACACCCGTACTCGATAATTTCGGGCGCGATGTCACCAAACTTGCCGAAGAGGGTCGCCTTGACCCCATCATCGGACGCGAAACCGAAATCGAGCGCGTATCTCAAATCCTGAGTCGCCGCAAGAAAAATAATCCGATACTTATTGGTGAACCCGGTGTTGGTAAAACAGCTATCGTCGAAGGACTTGCGCTACGTATCACG
>CALHBW010000264.1 GCA_937930625.1 uncultured Saprospiraceae bacterium
ACACTCATCCCACAAAATACGAGAAATACATTCACAAAAAATTCGCGCCGTTCTACCTCATTTAAATCGGGATAAGTCGTCAGCATCCCTTTCAATAAGCCCGATACCCAGAAAAAACTAATCCCCGTTCCCAAGAAAATCAGCGTTTCATAGATGCCGATTTCTTGTATGCCCAAGCCGCTTTTTGCCAATAAAATATTTGTCAAAATCACCGCCCCAAATCGTAGGATTTGGAAGGCTTGAAGCGACCGGACATTATCAATTTTTATCATCTAAGCAATGCGTAAATGACTAAATGAGTAAATGGTTTTAATGAATGAATTTTGAATGAAAGAATGAATGAATCACAAAATACAAGCACGTTATGATTCATTCATTTAAAATTCATTCACTCATTCATTAAACATTTACTCATTTTTTCATATACTCATTTAGTCATTTTTTACGTAATTTTATTCCATGAGTAAAAAGAAAAAGAAAATCGCCAATCGTACAAACACGACCAATCGTAGAGACGCGATTAATCGCGTCTCTACAGGTAATTTCAAATACCTAACGTATGCCCTACTCGCAATATTGGTCTTGTTTGTGATTTTTATTCGCCTCAAATTGGATGGTATTCCGATGGAACGCGACGAAGGAATTTATTCCTATGGCGGACGCATGATTCTCGACGGCAAAGTACCGTATTTGGATTTCTACGAACAAAAATTTCCCGGATTATTTTACTCTTATGCGGCGATTATGGCGATTTTTGGGCGTACATTAGAAGGGATTCATCATGGTTTTACCTTTTTGAATGTGGCGACTACGGTGATGCTTTTTTTCATCGGACGGCGATTGTTTAATGATTTTGGCGGCTTGGCGGCGGCGGCTACTTTCGCGCTGATTTCGCTCACCCCTTATGCGTCGGGCTTTACGCGGCAGTCAGAACATATTCTCATCTTTTTCGCTACGGCAGCTATTTTACCAACACTTAAAGCATTGGATACCAACAAATTATTATGGTTTATGTTGGCTGGTGTGATGGCCTGTTTGTCGCTGTTAGTCAAGACAAATGGGGTGTTTTATATCGTTTTGTTAGGTTTGAGCATGGTGATTTATTATGCTTTGGAGAAACCAATTAATTGGAAAAAGTTACTATTAAATATTGGCACTTATTCGGTGGCGGTATTCGCGACTTTTGGTTTGATGTGCTTGATTATGGGCGCGCAAGGGGCATTTGGTGAGATGTGGTATTTTGCTGTCGAATTTCCGCGTACTTATGTGAGTGCTGTGCCTTTTGATGTGGGAATGGGCTTTCTCAAACAATTCGGCGGGAAGGTGATAAACGGTTATTTGCCTTTTTGGATAATTGCCGTAAGCGGTATTTTTCTATTATTTTTTACGAAAGAAAATTTACACAAAAAAATATGGATGCCTGTGTGGGCGGTATTGGCATTTATGACGGTTACGCCCGGATTGCGATTTTATGGGCATTATTGGTTGATGTTGATGCCTCTGGTGGCGGTATTGGTCGGGTCGGCGTTTTATTCGATACAATCGCTGCTTGAAGGTCGTGGAAAGGTATTGGCGACGCTCATTCCTGCTTTGATTTTTGCTGGCATTTTTCTACAAAATATAGCCTCACACAGCGGATATTATTTTAATCCAAATTATGATAATATTCTCCGCGATACTTACGGAATGAATCCTTTTCCCGAAGCAAAAGTAATTGGTGATAAATTGAAAACGATGGCAAAGAAAGGTGACAAAATTCTGCTAATTGGTTCAGAACCACAACTTTATATTTACACTGGAATGGACGCACCGAATCGTCACGCTTATTTTACCCACTTGGTTTCTGATGCAACTAAAACCCGTGCGAATGATTGGCAAAAAGAATTTACAGATAATTTGAATCAGGAAAAACCGCGTTTTGTGGTTGTTTTCAAAATCAAGTATCACTTGGTGTAAAGCCTAATGCGAATCGTGGTGTATTGGAATTTATTGGTAATTATTTGAATAGTAATTATCGGAAAATTGGTAATGTAGATATTTTTGGGCGCGATAATTCACTCTATAATTGGGATGTACAGCAGGTGCAAACTTATAAGCCGCGTAGTAGTAGTTTTGTGGATATTTTTGAATTGAGGTGATAGTACAGGCGACTATTGATTTTGAGAAATAAAACGTTCCATTGATTCGCGGTGGGTTAAAACCCACCGCTTTTGCGAACCTAACGTGTATATCACAAAAGCGCAGGGTTTCAACCCTGCGAGCATCGAACGAATATTTTTTCAAAATCAATCAGTCGCCATATTTAGTATTTTCATTCATAATAAATTAGAGCCTGTTTAAATTTGCTTGCGGATACTACTCGTCTGACGAAGTTTTTTGTGAAATGTAGTGATTTGTCTCATAAAATATTCGCATTGAATAAAGGGATTCGTCTGACGAGTATTCGCTTTAGGCAAAGTTAAATGGGTAGCCATTAAACATGCTCTTAGCAAACATTGCGATTGAAATCGCCTGTACGATACAAAAAAGCCCACCTTGTTCGAGACAAGATGGACTTGCTATACGTGTGCTTCACAATTAATATTACAATTTTCTTTCCTATATAGTTGTCCAATATGGTGGAAAGGTTGCAATAAGTATTAAATATTTTCTTAATTCATATTAAGCCCTTAAATCCGTACACCATCTTCCGAAATCATAATCACTTTCATATCGTTGGTACGCTCATTAATATCAATCGCACTATTTTCCAATCGCAATACACCACGCGGACATACCGCCGCACAAATACCGCAACCAACACAGGAGGCACGCACCACGTTTTGCCCTTTTTGAGCGTAGGAACGTACGTCGATACCCATTTCGCAGTAAGTCGAACAATTGCCACAGGAGATGCATTGACCGCCATTTGTGGTGATACGAAAGCGACTAAAAAATCGCTGCTGCAAACCCAATAAGGCTGCCATCGGACAACCAAATCTGCACCATACACGACTGCCCATTATCGGATAAAAACCCACACCAATGACGCCCGAAAAAATATTGCCAATACCGAATCCATACCATTTGCGAAGCTGATAACTATCAATAAAAAAGACATTCCAACTACCTGTCACTAAGGCGATAAGCGTCAATAAACTCACCACGCCCACAAAGCCATATATAATTCGACTGACTTTTTGTGAGATTTCTTTTCGATTAAAATACACAATCGCGCTTACCAATGCAGCCAATATAAATACGATAACAGTAAACATAACAGGCGTAATCCACAGCTTACCTTCTGCATCATTTTTAAAATAAGAAAACAACACGCCTACCGTCATTATAACGACAAGTACCAACACAACATGAATCAACCAACGTTCTATCTTCCACGCTTTCAGCGACTTATCAGAAAGATGACGAAAGGGGTCGCCCGCAGTCTCCGCTAGTCCGCCACAACCACAAACCCATGAGCAGTACCATCTTTTTCCATAA
>CALHBW010000265.1 GCA_937930625.1 uncultured Saprospiraceae bacterium
AAAATGAAATTCCCCGCTTTCCAAAGGCGCGTAGCGTCGGCACTCTTACGCGATGGTGTCGACGCTACGCGCCTTTGAAGGTAGAGGCTTAGTCCACGTTACAAATAGGGTCGGTGCTATGCACCTTTTCGTTACCACCGATTTGTGATACACTCAATAAAAATGATTGTGTGATTGAAAAAATTACAATCATACAATCAATTCTACTCCTTCACCAACTTTCTCACCACACCGCCATGCTCTGTATTTAAATGTAAGAAATACATACCTGTTACCAAGTCACCTGCGGCAAACCTGAAGTCATAATTTCCGGCAATTTGACGGTCATTATAGAGCGTTTTTACCAATTTGCCAGTCGCATCGTATAGCGCGATATGCACCTGTTGTGTTTGCGCGAGCGCGTAATTCAAGGTCACAAAATCGCGATAAGGATTCGGGTAAACACTAAGCAGTAAAATATCCTCATTCGGTGTGGTAGTGGAAATCGTCATATCTGCCGTTGGGTCGGGAGCAGGGATTTCTTGTGTAGTTTTTGGTGGTGCGGGGACGTCAGTAGGGTTGAGGTAATTTTCATTTACATTGGTATAAAAACCCGTAAAAAAGGATTCCGGCGAATCGGGCGTAGTCATACCATTATCCAAATAATAATAATCCATTTGTGCTTTTTCAGCCGTCAAATCCAAAATGATATAACCATGATGGACAACCTCAATATGCTTGTTGTGTGGATTATATCCCGGAAAAATGCTTGCTAAAAGAGAAGCGACTCCTGCACCGAGAAGTTCGTCATAATTATCGGAACTAATACTTGGTGTCACGGCTTCCACAGCAATGGATCCCATACCACTTTCGGCATTATACACGAGCGTATCGCGTGGCGCAGTACTAATATCAAAACTCAATGAAATGTGTACATCTCCCGTTACAAATACGGTATTATCAATGTCATTATCTGCTATGTGATTGATAACCTCTTCGCGCTTGGTCGGATACCCATACCAAGTGTCAAGAAAAAGATGCCTTGCGCCGTCGAAGAATGTAGCGTCAAGTTCCTGTACAAATAACTGTGCAAAAACAATCTGATTACCTACGACTTTCCAAGTAGCTGTGGAGTTAGAAAGCCCATCTTTAAACCACTGCATTTGCTCCGGTCCGAGCAGGTAGCGGTCAGGGTCGGTGAGCGTAGGGTCTTCCAGTGTATCGACCTGTTGGGTGCGTCCTTCATGGCGTGTATCGAGCATGATGACATCTGCCATATTTCCATAAGAAAAGCTGCGATAAACTGTCTGCGTAGCATTATCACGAATGGGAACCCATTCAAAAAGTGCTTGTGTAGCGGCATTTTTGCGGTCTGCATAATCACCTTCGTTTGGAGTGTGGTTATTGGCACCATTTAGCCATGCGTCATTAGCAACTTCGTGGTCATCCCAAATCAAAATAAACGGATGCTGCTGCATCGCACGGCGCAAATCCGCATCCAATCTATAATAAGAATATCGAATACGATAATCGCTCAATTCCAGTATTTCGTGGTCGGGTTGGTGTCCGCGTCCCACTTCTTCGGTGTAGCCGTAGCCACCTGTATGGTATTCGTAAATAAAGTCGCCGAGATGCAACACAGCGTCAATATCATTGCGCTCTGCCAATCGCCCGAAAGCACTGAAATAACCGGATTGATAATTATTGCAAGAGACCACACCAAATTTCAAATGCTCACTCGCGCCATCAGGTGCAGTACGTGTACGACCTGTAATCGACGTACCATCCAATGCCGAAAAACGATAATAATAAGTTGTAGCGGCGTCCAATCCCACTACGTCAAGTTTGACGGTATAGTCGCGGTCGGCGTCTGTGGTAAACATGCCCGAAGCAATGACATCAGCAAAGGCTGTATCGGTTGCCATTTCCCAATTGACATCAATTGGTTCGTCTGCGGTAGGTGTTACGCGCGTCCAAATCACAACGGCATCAGCAAGCGGATCGCCAGAAGCTACACCATGATAAAATGGCTCTAAAATCGGATTGAAAGGGAGAGATTCGTCGGCTGCTCTACTGTTCAGATGAAGATTAACATCTTGAGCAAAACCGTTAGAAATTATAAATAATAATAATATAGTAAGGATATGTAAATTTTTCATTCCCAAATATAAGGGCAATGAAAATGAAAATGAAAAATTCAGAATGAAAATTACAATGAAAATAGCAATGAAAATGAAAAAGGCAATGAAAATGAAAAGGGCGTGTGACACCGGATTCAAAATTTATCAAAACCCGTATTATTTGCTCAATCTGTGTCCTATTGCATTTTCATTGAATTTTTCATTGTCATTGTAATTGTAATTTTCATTGCTATTTTCATTCAGTTCTACCAACCGCCTTGAGCGTGTTTGCGTCGCTTTTCCCAAGTAAGACGTGTTTCCTCTCGTTCTATACGTCTGAGTTCTCTTTCTACGGTAGTCATTCCATTATGCAAAATATATTTCATATTGACGGCAATGGAGTGTAAGTTGGTGAAGTCGGTATTGGTAGAGAAATTGTGGCGAAGCCCCGCCCCATAACGTGCCTCTAAGCCCAACTCTATTCTGTTAAAATATGTAATCCCCAAACCTGCTTGTGCAAATACGCGAGTAGATACCCCGTTTGTAACGTCTGTATAATCACTAATGTGGGTCGCATCACGGAAATTACCTTGTCTCCCCGGTTCGAGTCTTGAATTATGACCTCTTATTGATACATAATTGCCAAATTGATACCCCACATTAGAGCCTATACCGCCGTATAAATTCCATGATTTTTGGTTGAAAAAGCCAAATAAAGGTACCTTCCTCAATAGAACTGCTTCCGCACCTATCTCATTTCCATAAAGGATAATATTCAGATCAGAGTAGCCGTAATTATCATTGTCATATAGATAGACGGCATCCATTCTATTGAAGATGAATACGCCGGAAGTGTGTAGTTCGACGTTCTTCCATCGTGATGGCTCAAAAACCAATGATAAACGAACATTCGGATTATCACAAGCACTTGAGTACTGACTGGAATTTGACAAATCAAAGAACGACTCCAAATCTTGGGAGAGTCTGCCGTTGGTTTTCTTTGCTATGGTTTCGGCAGAAAGTCCGGGCAACATATCCCAATCCTGACCGAGTGAAATACCAAATTTTTTGATGTTCATTTGGGCGTCTGCCTGAAATACGAAGGCAAATGTGCATAAAGCCGCTAATAAGAATGTTTTTTTCATAAAAGATATAGTTTTTATATGATTAAAAAGGAATTTTGACGTAACATTATATGATAAACGGCGAACAACTAATCGTAAATCAATTGTTCGACATTAGTTATTCGCCGTCAAGCCAAAGGCATCTGTTGATGGTTTTGATTACCAACCATCGCAACGCTTGAGTTCACCCCAAGTACAACGCGCTCTTTCGGCTCTTTCTATGCGTTTGAGTTGTCTTTCGGCTTTGGATAGTCTATTGCCTAAGACATATTTAAGGTTGAAAGCAGTGGAGTGTAAGTTGGTAAAATCGGTATCCGTTCCAAAGTAGTGGCGAAGCCCCGCCCCATAGCGAAACTCAAAACCTAATTCTACTCTTCTGAAAAATGTAATGCCCAGACCGGCTTGTGCAAATACACGAGTGGATATACCGTCATTAATATTGTCATAGGTGTTGGCGTATTCGGTTTCCCAATTAGTTCTGTCTCTGTCGGGGCGCGTACTTGTATAGGAACTTAATGACATATAATTACCGAATTGATAACCGATATTGGAGCCAATACCGCCGTATAGATTCAGAAACTGCCTGTCGAGAAAGCCAAAGACCGGTACTCGCTTCAGCAAAACAGCCTCCGCGTCTATTTCACTACCATGTAGTGTAAAGTTTAAATTGGAGCTAGTATTATCACTATAATCATAAAAATGAACACCATCTCTTCTATCAAATATAAATACGCCCGATGTATGTAGTTCTACATTTTTCCATCGCTGTGGTTCGAGTACCAAAGACAAGCGGAAATTTCTGTTTTCGCAAAAACCCGAAGATTGGTAAGAGTTTGCGGAGTTCAATAAGGGCTGAACATCTTGTGCAGTCGTTATATTTGTTTTCCTCAACAGCATGTCTGTGGAAAGCCCTGGCAACATGTCCCAATCGTTTCCAATCGAAACACCAAATTTTTTAACCTTTAGTTGGGCATCTGCCTGAAAACTGAAAGCAAAGGTGCATAAAACTATTAGTAAGAGTAATTTTTTCATAGGTGATATATTTATATATTTATAAAAAAGTAATTATTAAAGGATTTTAATATTTACTAAACGTTAAGTTAAGATAAAATGTTGGCTTGCTAATGTTAAATATGCCATTTTAACTATTGTTAAAATTTATTTTCGTAAAAAATAGTTTTGCAATTTGTATGTTTTCTAAAATTTTGAACGTGTTTGGGCGTTCGGGTGGGACATGTAGCGTGTATGATGACAGAAAATGCGCGGTGAGTTATTTTTACAAAATGTAATCAAAATAGTTATTTTATAAATTATTTTCACTTTTTTGATAAAATTTCATTCAAAAACTTGCACAAATGAAAAAGTGTAACTAATTTAGCGACAGAAACGAAAACAAATAAATGACACCTTATAAAATTTTCATACTATGCTAAATTTAATCCAACAAATTTTTACGGGCACCACACCTACTCAAATTTTACAATCGGCACCAAAGGCTGCGGTTAGCCAATTGCCACAAAAAAAACCTGCCCTTACACCTGCTCCCGACACAGAAACAGAAACGCCCGTTGAGGCTACGCGCATCGCCAAATTGATTATGGTGACATCTGCCAATAACAACAAATTCTATGAGATGCGTGACAATAAAGACGGTACATTCACCGCAACTTACGGGCGCGTAGGCAGCGCGGGCGTAGAACGTACCTATAATGTAACACAATGGAACAGCAAATACAACGAAAAAATCAGAAAAGGCTATAAAGACCAAACAAGCCTTTTTGCAAATGTCGTAAACGAAGAAACACAACACCTTGAAATAGAGGATAGTACAGTAGAAGCATTGATACAAGAACTAATGAAAGCTGCCCAAAAATCTATCAGCTATAATTATATGGTTTCTGCCGAAGAGGTGACGCGCCAACAAGTAGAAGCAGCGCAAAAGCTACTGGATGACCTCGTATCAAGGGTCAAAAAAGGTATGAGAATCGCCAATTTCAATGATAAATTATTGGAACTCTACCAAGTTATCCCACGTCGTATGACGCACGTAAAAGACCATCTTGCTACCAAGCCAAAGAACGACAAAGACCGTGAAACCATTCGCGAAATGCTCGCTAAAGAACAAGAAACACTTGACGTAATGCGCGGACAAGTCGAAATCAACGAGCAACAAAAAGAAGAAAATAAACCCAATACGCCACAGGAAAAAATGACCTTACTGGATGCTATGGGCATTCAAATAGAACCTGTTGAAGATGCAGCATTGACCAAAATGATCAAGCGCATGATGGGAACTGACAAGAAAATATTCAAACGCGCCTATAAAATCATTAATTTGCGTACACAAAAGGATTTTGACCAACATCTCGTTACTACGAAAAACAAAAAAACGGAACTTTTCTGGCATGGAAGCCGCAATGAAAATTGGTTGTCGATTATGAAAGCGGGCTTGGTTTTGCGTCCTGCTAATGCGGTCATCAACGGTAAGATGTTTGGTTACGGATTATACTTTGCAGATAAATTTCAGAAATCGCTCAATTACACTTCGCACAGAGGCGCGTATTGGACAGGCGGCAATTCGAAAAAGGCATTTCTCGCATTATATGATGTACACGTAGGCAAGCAACTCAAAATCAAAAACCACGCTTCATGGTGCTACGAACTCTCAGAGGAAAATCTCAAAAAACGCGGCAAAGACTATGATTCATTATTCGCAAAAGGTGGTGCTGACCTTATCAATAACGAGTATATCGTTTATAACTCAGCGCAATCTACGATTCGCTATCTTATTGAGGTGTGTTGATGTGTTGACGTGCTGACGTGCTGATGTATTTTAGATTTTTATAAAATTTAAACGAACTCATACGATAATACGTCAGCACATCAGTACACTCACACATCAGCACATGAATACATTTACTAATTATAAAATTACAACATTACATTATGCCAAATGCATTAGAAAAAAGAGCTTATCGCCACATTGACATTCACGTTGTCAGAGAAGTGGCGGAATACCTTATGATTACCAATCTCGAAACGACAACACTTGAAGTGAAAGATGCTTTGCGTTTTGCGGGATATATTGCTTATCAAGCGGATGTATCGCATATTATGGATGTCATCGCCAAGCGTAGTCCTAGTTGGCAGTACGCTTGTAATGGCGTGTTTCGTCAATATACTTTTAAGCAGTATTTCGACTTTCAATTGACGCCACAAGTGCCTAAGTATTCTTTGAATTAGAC
>CALHBW010000266.1 GCA_937930625.1 uncultured Saprospiraceae bacterium
AAATTGCAAGGCAATCAAATCGAAGCGGAATGGTTTAGTTCCAAGGCGCGAATCGTACCGAGTGGCTTTGGAGTCGGTATGACCCTTTCCGCAAACATTCGTGTACGTCGCGATAGTGCGATTTGGATGAATGTCAGTAAAATTGGTTTGGAGGCAGGACGTGCTTTGATTCGTCCGGATTCGGTATTTATTCTTGACCGCCTCAATCGCACGTATTATGCGCGTCCGTTGGCGTATGTGGAGTCGGAATTTAATCTACCTGCCGACTTCAATCTGCTTCAAGAAATGATACTCGGTAATGCTATTTTATTAGATGAAAATAATGTTAATTCAAAAAAACTGACTGACCGCTATATCCTCACCGCGAATGACGACGATTATCAAACGGAATATCGACTTGGTGGGTCTCCTTATTTGCTCGAAGAAATGTCCGTCAATGATGACGCAAACGAACGTAGTTTTTCTATTGATTTTGAGGAATACAAAAAAGTCAATCAATATAACTTCTCTCACCGCCGCGACATCGAATTGAGTAGTGAAGAAACCGGCGACGGTACAATTAAAATTAATTTCTCCAAAGTGGAAATTGATGTGCCTAAGTCTATGCCTTTTAGTGTATCTTCGCGGTATGAAAGAGGGTAAAACTACATACAACATTATCAATCAAAATTGCCTTGATGTCTTTGAACATATTAATCAAGGTATTGATTTGACCTTTCTTGACCCGCCATTTAACCAACAAAAAAAATACGCTTACCATGATGATAATATGGACGAAGCAGCGTACTGGCAATTTATGAAGGATGTCTGTACCAAAACCTTTGAATTGACCAACGAAGGCGGTGCGATATACTTTATGCAGCGCGAAAAAAACGCTGAATTTGTCTTGACCATCTTGCGTGAATCAGGTTGGACATTGCAAAATATCATTATTTGGAAAAAGAAAACTTCTGCCGTACCCGTTGCCACTAAATACGGTAAGCAATATCAGGTCATCGCTTACGCCACCAAAGGTAAACGCGCAAAAACCTTTCATCGCCTCAGAATTGACCCTGAACTTCCGGCAAATTATAAGCATAAAAGAGAAAACGGTATCTATGTGACCGATGTGTGGAATGATATTCGGGAATTGACCTCCGGTTTTTTCGCGGGTCAGGAAGCGGTCAGAAATGAAGACGGTAAGCGTTTTCACAAGCAGCAAAGTCCGATTGCACTGTTGTTGCGTATCATTTTGAGTTCGTCGAATGTGGGTGATACGGTATTCGACCCATTCGCGGGTACAGGCACGACCTCACTTGTCGCACACCAACTTCAGCGCAATAGCATTGCCGTAGAAATTGACCCGAAAAATGCTGATTATATCAAAAAACGTCTCTCCGAAATCCGGGATGCCGACCTTATCGGGAAGTATTACAAAGATTATACTTGCACAAAGGATTTATCGGAAATTTGGGGCGAAAATTTGGATGAAGTTTTTATTCAAAAAAGAAAATCCGTACCACAAACTCAATTATCTTAAAACCCGATGGCTTCCATTTATCATTTTTTTAAATCGCTGACACAAACAAGTGAATATTTCAAAGAAATAGCAAAATTAGCTGATTTTCCTTTTGACGAATCCTTATTATCTTGTCATAATATAGGGCGATTTCCTGATTTAGCCATTAAATTAAATGCTGAAAATGAGCTATTTACAGGTGGCGAACTTATCGAATTAAAAGATAATAAGAGTTATTCTATTTCCTCATTTAATTCGACCATTCCAACAGGGCAGAAAAATATCAATGACCTACTCCCCACAAAAAACAGCAAAATCCGAGACCAAATGGAAGCAGCCGGAGATGATATTTATTCGCTGCCGCAAAGAGATGTTTTTTATCTGATAAGAGGAAAAGACAATAAACGAAATACCGTGAAAACTGTCTTGGTACACGGTAGTTTTTTTGAAACGATAAGTGTAAATAAACTGATTAGCGGCTCATTTTCGCAAATTTTGGAAGAACGCATACGCGAAAGCGGCATTGAAGTAAATGACGAGACAAAAAAGACGATTATTGATATTTTTTCGGAGCAAAAAAGTTTCAGTAAAGTACGTCATGTCGATAAAGCCTCTGTAAAACTTCGATTTCGCGTGATGACCGAAGCAAAAGCTGAAGGTAATATTCTCAGCACTGCAAAATATCCTGAAATTGAGGATGATACGCTCAATTTAATCCTGCCTTGCCATGATGAAGAAACAGAAAAAATGCTGAGATTAAAATTTGAAACTGTATTTGGAAAAGCAGCGACAAAACGTTTTAAAATCTTTAAATTTAAGCATCATTTCAATGGGTATTTTCTTGTCTTTCAACAAATAACGAACTGATTTATAGTGAATATAGAGGCTGTCATAAAAGGAATAGAATACAAAAATATACTTCATACTGAACTCAAAGAAGTCAGTATGGAAGATTTCGATGTAAATGCCACTCCATCTAATTTTTTATTAAAATTCGATAAAAACAAACTCGCCATTAGTAAATGGGTTTCTCCCAAGCGCACTCGCTCATATCCTTACGAAAGAGTTTATAATACCTTATCTTCAACTAAGAAAATCACGATTATTCCTGTTGTAAAAGATGAAGGAAAAACAGGTGATAGAGATTTCATTCAATGGGATACTATCGCATTGATGAGCCTATTGGATGTCTATGTGATTTTGGCGTATTATAGCGATGCAGATAAGCGAATTACTTCAAAAGGAAAAGCAAAAATCACTAATCAAAAGTTTGATAATCAATATATTATTGACAAAATAAAAGAAATCCCCAACTACCATAGTTCCGCTTTACATTGGAATTTGAAACAAGCAAAAAACTTAGAAGAAATTGTAAAAAAAATCAAGGCGAACTATACCAAAATTGCTGCGAAAACAGGTGTTGAATTGAAAAGCGAACAAGGCATTGACAACTTCTTGATTCGAGTTCAAAATGGTATGGATGAATTTATGAAATTCTCACGTACAAAGGCACAGGAAGCGCAAAGCAGAGAGTTCGTCACTACACAGCCCAAAGAAGCATTGAGCAGTTCCACCAAAGCGAAAATTACGATTAAAAACTATCTCGGCGGACTATATTATTTCACCGTAGATGAAGTCAAAAAATCCAAGAACACCCTCCAACTTATCGAAGCTAAACATAGCAAATCCAACATTCTACCAAGTAAAGGAGACATTAAAGATGGTTTGATAAAAATGATTTTATACACGAATTTGGAGGATGTTCATGCAAATGGAAAAGCTGTGTCAGTTCAGCCAATTTTGAAATTGACCTCAACAAAAGTTAAAAGTGCATTTGATTCGAGAAAAAATAAACCAAAACTTATATCTTGGTGTGAAGCACATGATTTAAAAACATCTCAAATTAATTTTCTAAATCAACTTGTCGAAGAAGCCCAAGAAAATGGTTTTAGCATTATTATCGAACAAGCATAAATCAATTTCATTTTGATAAAAAGTCCACTCAGATATCCGGGCGGTAAGAGTCGCTCTATTAAAGTAATTGCGCCTTTAATTCCTGATTTTAAGGAATTTAGAGAACCATTTTTGGGTGGTGGGTCAGTATTTGTATATGCCAAACAACGTTATCCGAAAAAGAAATATTGGGTCAATGATTTGTATTTTGAATTATATAAATTTTGGGAACAATCACAGTCAAATCTTGATGCCGTCATAACGCAAGTCAATCAATGGAAAGCAGAATTTGAAGAGGGGAAAAAACTACATCGTTTTTTGATTGATAATATTAGAAAATTCTCTGACATCGAAATCGCAAGTGCATTTTTTGTACTCAATCGCATTACATTTTCAGGTACGAGTGAAAGTGGCGGCTTTTCCAATCAAGCCTATGAAAAGCGATTTACACCATCAAGTATTGAGCGATTGAAGAAATTGCAATACGTTTTACCCGATACTCAAATTACAAATTTTGACTATAAAAAAGTCGTTGAAAGTGAAGGCGAAAATGTGTTTATTTTTTTAGACCCACCTTATTATTCTGCTACAAAATCTGCTTTATACGGCAAAAATGGCAATTTGCACAAAGGATTTGACCATGAAAGATTTGCAGAAACCATGAAAAACTGCCCACACAAATGGTTGATTACCTACGATAATAGTGACTATATAAAAGACATGTTTTCATTTGCTAATATTTTCACTTGGGAACTTACTTACGGGATGCGAAATGTCTCCAAAGATTCCAAACAGAAAGAAAAAGAAATTTTCATTTCAAACTATCTAGACACCATCGAAGCACCTCAACAGATGAGTTTATTTGAAGAAAAAAGAATCGAATACAAACTACTGTAAATCCTATTTACAATGTACAAAATACACCTAACACTCGCCCTCACCCTCCTCACCTTCCAAGCCCACGCCCAACAAACGGTAGGTCTATTTCTCAACGATAGCCTTGCCTTCAATGGCTACACCCTACTCGCTCCCAATAGCGCACGACAAGTCTATCTTTTGGATAATTGCGGGCTAATCGTCAATCAATGGTCAAGTGACAACATTCCCTATTTTTCGGCTTACCTGACACCGGAAGGCAATCTGCTACGCACAGTACGGTTTGGCGCGCAAGGCGGTGGCGTGGAAATGCACAATTGGGAAGGCGAACTCATTTGGCAATATCCATTTTTCTCGGACAAACACTCACAACACCATGACCTTGAGCTACTCCCGAATGGTAATATACTCTTATTGGTATGGGAATCTTACTCGCGCGAGACGGTCATCGCGGCAGGAAGAGACAGCATGTTGGTAGATGAAGAACTGCGCCCCGAAGCTATTTTTGAAATCGAACCCGTCGGTACAGATTCCGCAAATATCGTATGGGAATGGCACGTCATGGACCACCTTATTCAAGACCATGACTCCACCAAAGCCAACTATGGCAACCCTGCCGAGCATCCCGAATTGGTGGACATCAACTACCTCGGCATTGGCGGCAGTACAGAAGATTGGCTACATGCCAACTACATCGACTATAATCCCGACCTCGACCAAATCATCATTAATCTTCGCAATTTCAACGAGTTCTGGGTCATCGACCATAGTACGACTACCCAAGAAGCTGCCGGACACACAGGCGGCAACTCCGGTAAAGGCGGTGACATCCTATATCGCTGGGGCAATCCCGAAACCTATCGGCACGGCACACCGGAAGACCGTGTTTTTTACCGCCAGCATAATGCCCATTGGATTCCTGCGGGCTATCCGGGCGAAGGGCATATCATGGTATTTAATAATGGCTTGGAGCGCGAACCGGTGCAGTTTTCCTCCATTGATGTCTTGATTCCTCCGGTAGATGCGATGGGCAATTATGAGACATCCGCCACGTTGCCTTTTGCGCCTTCCGAATTGCATAGCAGCTATACCGCTACTCCGCCTACAGATATGTACTCTGCCCGAATTTCGAGCGCACAGCGATTGCCTAATGGCAATACCTTAATCTGTATTGGTCAAACCGGACGACTCATAGAAGTAGATGCAAATGGTGTCGCACATTGGGATTATATAAATCCATTACAAGGCAATAATCCTATTGAGCAGGGCGAGCCTATCGTTGGTAATTCAGTATTTACTACTGTTCGCTACACTCCTGATTTTGAGGGGTTTGCAGGAAGAGACCTCACTCCCGGTGTACCCGTAGAACTCAATCCTTTTCCTTCTGACTGCGAAATTACGGTCAATACAGAAACACCAAATTTTGCAATATTCGACTTAAATGCCGCACCCAATCCTGCAATTGATAACGTATATTTTTCGTATAATTTGAATGGAAAAATGAGCGATGCAAATTTGGAATTATATAATTCGCAGGGACAATTTTTATGGAAAAAATATCTACCGCAAGGTAGCCGCGAAATAAATGTAAATGTGAGCGATTTACCTTCAGGCGTGTATTTTTACCGTATTATTTCTCGTGAAAATGTAAGTCGAGCGCGTAAACTAATTTTGGCGCAGCCAAACAAAAATTAAAAATCCATTGTAGGGACAGAGCATGCTCTGTCCCTACAATGGATTTTTAATTCCTAACGTGACGAAGCCACTACCATTGTTTTATTGTTATATTGTTTCATGGCTGAAATGCGTTTTTTGCGTAGCAAAAAAGCGTAATAACAATTGAACAATACAGCAATTGAACAATGACAACTTTTGACTTGAAACTCATCTTTTGCCAAAAACGCGCAAGAGTTAAGAATGTAGATACTAAGCGAATCACAACATCAACCTTTCCGGTTCGGATTATCCTTTAAAAAACTCCCCCAATCACTATATTTTTTTTGCCCACCAAGTGGACTACCGCGCTTGTAAAAATGACACATTGCAGCCGCAAGTGCGTCTGTTGCATCAAGCGGGTATTTGCTTAGATTGATTTTTAAGATATTTTCCAACATCGCGGCGAGTTGTTCTTTTGATGCGTTACCATTTCCTGCTATTGCGAGTTTTATTTTTTTCGGATAATATTCTATCACCTCCACATCATTCGTCATTGCTGCGGCGATGGCTACGCCTTGTGCGCGTCCAAGTTTGAGTAGCGATTGTGGGTTTTTGGCATAAAAAGGGATTTCGACTGCCATTTCGATGGGTTTATACTTCAAAATCAGTTCTTCTACCCCTTCAAATATTCGCTTTAATTTGAGCGGATGTGTTTCCAGTTTTGTCATTCTGAATACACCAATATCCAGTACACGTACTGCTTTTCCTGCGATTTCAATAATGGCATAACCCAATATATTTGTTCCCGGATCGACTCCGATGTAGCGATATGATGGTGCTATTTTTTTCATCAGGGTAAAGGTATCGTTTTTTTAGTTGCAAATCAAATTAATTTAATCTTGATGCAAATTGTTTCTAAATTTAGGTGAAATATGGGATAGTCGGCAGACGAAGGGTTTTTCAAAAATTGGTGGTTTGACCAATCAAATATGCTTTACTTACAACCGGATTCGTCTGACGACGGGGAACTTTGTCACGCAAATTGTCTTTTATTTTCCTCCTCCCTGAATAACACCCCAAATCTGTCTGCCAAAGAAAAACAGAACAATCAAATATACAATTGGAGGTACACCCGCTATAGACAGAAATGCCATCACGATGAACATAACGATAATAGGACCAACAACAGCCGCAGGATGTACTTGAGTATTACGTTTCATTTGCAGCCGCTTTTGTTGCTGTTGCTGCTGTGCGGCTTGGCGGCGTTGCATTTCGCGCTGAATTTGTTGCTCTCTGGTCAGTGGCTTGGGTTTTTGCCCCAATGATTGCGGAGCTTTAGATTTGGGCGCAACCTTGACCTGTGCTTTGGTTTGCTTGGGTTGTACCTCAAATTCAGGCAATTCGAGCGGGTCATTGAGTGTAGGTTTTGATTTTTGTGTTTGTACTTTTGGTGGTTCGGGTACAATAATATCTGTGTCCGCATTAGGCACTTCGGCGAGTGCGCCCGGATCTATCTCCCCAATAGTAGGCAATTCCCAATCAACTGTCGGTATTTCAAAATCCAAAGCATCTCCACGCTCCACTTCAAGTACTTTGGCTTTGGAGCTACGCTCACGCGGACGATATTCGTCGTAAGGTGGGTGTGGACGCCGACGTTTTGACTTATTATAGGGTCGATTTTTTCTGGATTCCGACTTATTATAACGTTTGTTCATAATTAGTTCATAGTTGATGGTTCATAGTTCATAGTTCGTTCAAAACCATGAACTACGAACTATCAACCATAAACTTACTTACAGCAATTTACAAATAAAAAATCATATTTGTTACCTTTATGTTCAAAATATTGAACAAGCACTAAATTCCAAACGCTTCTAAAATTGGACTTTGGAATTTGGTACTTGGAATTTCACTTAGTTATGAATCGTTTTTTTACATTTTTAATACTCATAAATCTGGCAGCTTGTGCGCCGCGTATTCATTATATCAATACCTCTTCTGAATACATTAAAGCAGAAGAAACTGCAAATGATACGGAGATTGCAGAGATGATTGCGCCATACAAAGAACGGCTTGATGCAGAAATGAATACCGTCATCGGCAATACAGCAAAGGAGCTTGTAAAGGCAAAACCTGAATCGCCAATGGGCAATTGGCTCGCAGATTTAATTCACAAAAAAAGCGAAGATTATTATCGGTCGGAAATTGATTTTGCCTTGGTGAATTACGGTGGCATACGTATCCCTGTTTTGGCAGAAGGGGAAGTGACGCGAGGCAAAATCTTTGAACTGATGCCGTTTGATAATATGCTCGTTGTATTGGAAATTAATGGGGCTACGGTACGACAAATTTTCGGTACAATGGCTGCGAACGGTGGTTGGCCCATTAGTCAACAAGTTGCTTATGTGATTGAAAATGAATTGCCTGTGAATATTCTCATTAATGGCGAAGCATTGGACGATGGCAAAATATACAAGGTAGCTCTTTCTGATTATCTGGCAAATGGCGGAGATAATTTATTTTTCCTAAAAGATAAAAAACGAAATAATCTGGGCGTACTGTTTCGGGATGCGATGTTTGAATATATCGTTGAGCAGGATGGCGATGCGATGGACGCAGCAGTAGAAGGGCGCGTAATTGTGCGGGAGTGATGACAATTTTAACCAATGTTATCTCCATGTTCATCAAGGTAGTTTGACACTTGTATATCTCAAGTAAATTAATGTAAAATTATTCTACTGAACAATATTTTTATTTAAATTGTAAATAAATGATTATCAACAAGTTGCAACTAAATTAAAAAGAAAAGCACGATATATCTCCCCCTTTGGAGGGGGTTGGGGGGAGGAAAAACAGCCGAAAATCCTCCCCCCAGCCCCCTCCAAAGGGGGAGATAGTCCGCGTTTACACTCAAATTTGAATTACACATTTATCTGATAATAAATTAAATACAATTTGTAAAAATCGTTGTTTAATAAGATATTTTTTCACTAAAAAAATGATTATATAATTGTTTTCTCAATAGAATTTTGCGAAGCAAAATCAAAAATAACAATCATACAATTTTGCCCATCAAACAATTTAAAATGTCGCCGTAACGTGGAAGTTATAGCGTTTGGATGATGGAAATGGCGTAACTTCTACACCTTGCGACAAGCCACCTGCACCAAAGTTGGAAACTTCAGGGTCGTAACTATTATAGGTAAAGAAGTTGAGCAAATTGGTACCGGAAAATCCGATTTTGAGTCTGGCAACATCTCCGAGCATTGTTTTAGGAACGGTGTAAAACAGACCAACTTCACGCAATCTGACATAGCTTGCATCCTCTATATAAGGCTCTGTATTTGAACCTAATTGACTTAGGCGGTAGTCACCGTTGCCGACTGCGCCTTGTGGGTCAAGGTCAATATCATCGTAATCGTGTGTGGTATTGTTCAAATCAAAAAGTAAGGAAGATAGATTGATGTTGTCACCACCTTGTTTCCAGTGAACTAAGAAACTCAAATCGAAGTTTTGATAGCTCAATTGATTGTAGAAAGTCGTCTGAAAATCCGCTTCACTATTACCATATATTTGCAATGACGCATCGCCATCGTTCAAGCCCACGTCAGGATTTGGTCCTACACCTATAATGGTGGTCGGGCTGAATCCTTCTTTAATGAGAAATTGTCCGAGGAAATCTGCGAAACCACCCGTCGTATAGTCAGGTACAAGTAATTTGGTCACTTCAGCTTGGTTTCTCCACCAACCTATACGTGTTGACCAATCAAAATCCTCGGTATCAATAATTTGTGCATTCAAACCAATTTCAAGTCCTCTATTTTCCAATTCTGCCGCATTGGTCACTTGGCTACTGAAACCCGAAGAAGTTGGTACATCGGCATTGAGCAAGAGGTTAGCAACTGATTTGATGTAGTAAGTCGCATCCAGTAAAATTCTGTTCTTAGCAAAGCCCAAATCAAAGCCAAATTCTAACTCAGTCTGACGCTCTGGTCCTACCGCCGAATTACCTTCCAAGCTACCAATCGTAACACCCGGCTGACCATCTACGATGACACTACCAAAGGAAGTAAATTTAGAACCAAAGGTTGGGAAATTACCCGACTGACCGAAGGCAGTACGGAATTTGAGTTGACTCAAAGCACCTTCGCCGTTCATAAATTCGTGGGCATTTATCGCCAAAGAAGCTTTTGGATAGAAGAACAATTCGTTGGGATCACTATTATTAGAAGACTTGTCTCCTCTCAATCCGACGGTGAACATTACCTTGTCTTGCCAGTTTATTTCTTCCTGTACAAAAAAGCCTTTATCTTGTTGAAGCAGTCTTGATTGTGTCACGTTTCTTGTACCTGATTGGTCGAGATTGGTCTGCAAACCAATCAAATTTGAACCGACACCAAGTATCGTGTTTCTGTTAAAATTTTCTTGTGTAACCCCCAATTGAGTACGGAAATTCAAGCCGCTATTGGTGTAAAATGAATGTACCAAAAAGGCAGCGAGGTTGTTGTTGAAACTATTGGTACTACCTTGTACAGATACACCGTTCAAGCCTGCGCCATTGCTCTGAAATTGTACATCATTCGGGAAGAGTGCAGCCGTAGCCAAGTTGTAATAATCAATACCTCCTCTAAAAATGAAACGTAAGCTATTATTATCGCTCGTCAATAATTTTGCTGTTACCGTTCCACCACCTATCAAACGATTCACTTTTTCGTTGTTCGTGATTTTTGCTGCTGTTTCCAAGAAATTGGAAGGCGCGTATGGATTGGCAGGATAAACGCCGTTGGCATCCGGCAAAAGCTGTGCAAATGAAGGCGTAGAGGTAAACGAAATACCCATCGTAGTACCCGAATTATCATTATTGAAAAAACCTCTATCTGCTGATGAATTGACGTAAGAAGTCGTCGTAGCAACATCTAACCAATCTGTAATTTTGTGCGTGACATTGATGCGCGCAGAAGCTTTGTTGTAACCTGTATTTTCTACAATACCTTCCTCTGCTTTGTACGTACCACCTACGAAGAATGACGTCTTTTCGCTACCACCAAGAATCGAAAGACGCGAGGTAGAAAGCAAACCTTTGTTGCCATAAAGCAATTCTTCATAATTGGTTGCCGGATTATTGCGAAATTCGTCAATTGCGGATGCAAAATTGGAGTTCAGAACACGGTCTTCCGTCCATTCACGTTGCCCCAATGGATTGAGCATTTCCGTCCAACCAAGCGATTGTTTGAAACTCACTTCGGTTGGTCCTGCTTTACCTTTTTTGGTCGTAATAATGACCACACCCCCCGATGCACGCGAACCATATTGCGCCGCTGCCGAAGCTCCTTTTAGGATTTCGACGGTCTCAATATCTTCCGGGTCAATATCCGCCAAACGATTCGATGGATTGTCCTGATTAGAAGTACTACCACCCGAAGAAGCCGCCGAAACGATATTCAAACCCGCAGGAATAGAGGAATTGTCAATATAAACCCCATCCATAATAATTAGCGGTTGCGACGAACCATTGATGGAAGTTGTACCCCGTGTTTTGATGGAAATACCACCACCCGGCGCACCCGAATTGGCGCGTATTTCTGCACCTTTAAATTTTCCGTAAAGTGCTGCATCTGTAGTTGTTGCAACCGTTACGCCTGTCAGTTCTGTCGAAGAAATAGAAGCCACTGAGTTGGCAAGATTACTCCTTTTTACCGAGGTCGCCAATCCTGTAACGACGACTTCGTCCAGCACACTCGAACCTTCTGACATAATAATACTCGAAGCACTGCCACTTGATATGTCAATCGTTTGTGTCTCAAAACCCGTGTAACTGATTTCCAGTTCGGTTGCCCCTTCCGGCACTTTTAATGAATAATTGCCATCGAGGTCAGTAGCTGTACCAATAACAGTCCCCTTGACAATAACGTTAACACCAATAAGCGGAATCCCCGCAGCGTCTGTAATTGTTCCGGTAGCCGTTGATTGTGCCTGTGCAAGGCTGACCACCAGAAAAAGAGACATTAGTGTAATGCTAATTTTCGTAATTAATTGTCTCATGATTATTAGTTCATAGTTGATAGTCCATCATCCGTAGAGACGACTGTATTTTTCAGTTGTGAGTTACGGATGATGGGCTGATTAATGTTATCAATACACGAAGTAACTAATTAAAATTTAAATTAATGAAATATTATTACCGAATTTTCGCAAAAACTTTGATAATATCTATTCTAAAACCCAACCTTTTCGCAGAAATAGCCGTTATACATAATACAAAAACTCTACGGACAAACTCACTATCAACACCTTCACACACATGACAATCCTTACCTTCTAAAACATATAATATTCTAAATACATTTTATACAATGTTTTTTATCTTATTTTTTTAAAATAATTACATAATTTCCAATTTTGGCGAACTATTTGTGTAGAAAATGTGTATTATATATTAGTTAGAAAAAAATTACACAATATATAAGTTAATATTTAACTTAATTTAAATATAGATTTACGAAGGCATAACCATCAAAAATTTATTAAAATGATGCAGAGAGATTTTACACAGGAATTTTCATTCAAGACCTCCCGAAGCGGTGGAAAAGGTGGACAAAACGTCAATAAAGTATCTTCAAAGGTAATGCTTTTATTTCACGTTGATTCATCTAATTTACTGACTATCAGTGAAAAAGCAGCGATTAAAAAGAAACTGAATCACCGAATGTCGGTGAGTGGTCATTTACATATCACAAGTGAAAAGACACGCTCCCAACATCGCAATAAGCAAGAAGCAATTGACCTCTTTTACATGTTGCTGTCGCAATCATTGGTAAAAGAAAAGAAGCGTATCGCCACCGCTATTCCGAAAGGAGTACAAGAAAAAAGATTGAAAAACAAACGCGCTACCGCCGAACGCAAGCAAACCCGTAAGAAGGTGCGCGTATCGGATTATACTGCTTAAGTTTAAGTCTAAGTTTAAATTAATACAAAGTTTGGCTACGTCAAACTTCATTTTAATCTTAAACTTAAACTTCTTTAGGTTTAAATTTCATCGACACAGAATTGATGCAATACCGCTTGCCGGAAGGTGGCGGACCGTCGTTGAAGATGTGACCGAGGTGTCCACCACAATTGCTGCACAATAACTCTACTCGTCTCATTCCGTGAGAGTTATCTTCTTTTTGTACAATGCTTGCTGATTCCAATTCACCCCAAAAGCTGGGCCAGCCACAGCCGGAATGATATTTATTTTCGGAAGAAAATAACTCAAATCCACAACCCGCACATTCATATGTACCTTCTTTTTTTGTATCAGTATATTCGCCTGTAAAAGCACGTTCTGTGCCTGCTTGTCGCAAGACGCGAAACTCCTCCGGTGTGAGGATTTCCTTCCATTCTTCTTCCGTTTTTGTTACTTTGAATTGCATAATAAATGAGTAAATGAATATATTAGTAAATGAGTAAATGTTTTTAACGCCACTCAAACCGCTTTCCAAACGCAGGACGATTTACGAAATCGTTTTACGTGAAATAAATGAGTAATTGAATATATTACAATGTCTTCGCCAAATTGAGAATTGAGAATGTATAATTGATAACTAATTTAATTTTATAATTTGTAATTATTTAATTTTAAGTTTTTTATGAAATAAAAAATAAATTAATTATCAACTCTCAATTATCAATTTGGCGAACATATTGATATTAGTAAATGAGTAAATGTTTTTAACGCCACTCAAACCG
>CALHBW010000267.1 GCA_937930625.1 uncultured Saprospiraceae bacterium
TCGACAATTATGCGCCGTAATTTTTTCTTCTAAGAAATTCAAAAAATCGTTGCATAGCAGGGCTACGGAACTACTTTTTTGTGTTTTTTAGAAGGAAAAAGGACAAGCATAATGTCGAAGTTATTTTGTTTCTTTCACTTAATACATAAAATTACGTCTTTTTAGGTAACTCGCAACTTGCAACTCGCAACTCAAATTATGAAAATACTTAGTTTAACTGCAAATATAGAGGTGTATGAAAATGTGGAAGAATTGAATCACGCGGATGCGACTTTGATGGAGGCGGCAAAAAAATCAATGGAAGATGCCTACGCACCGTATTCCAAATTTAAGGTCGGAGCAGCATTACGACTGAAAAACGGTAAAGTTATTATAGGTAGTAATCAGGAAAATGCGGCATTTCCCGTGACCTTGTGTGCCGAGCGTGTGGCAATATTTGCTGCTGCCGCACAATACCCGAATGAAGCGATAGAGGCATTAGCCATTACTGCAAAAAGCGGTAGTCGCCTTGTCGATAAACCCGTTACGCCCTGTGGCTCGTGCCGACAAGTGATACATGAAAGTGAATACAGGTTCAAACAACCCATTCGCGTGATTTTGCATGGTGAAACAGGCGAAGTCTATGTCTTAGAGACGATTAAAGATATTTTACCCTTAACATTTGACGCAAATTTTTTGTAGGAACAGTTGATAGTCAATGGTCGATAGTCGATAGTTTTTATTTTTTTCGCTATGCGAAAAAAATGAATGTTATACTTGCAGTTTCTTATCGACTATGGACTATCAACTGATAAGAATTTTTTAACATTCAAAAAACATCTTCAATGCAACTTTTCTTGCTACTCTCCCTACTTGTTTATAGAGTTTTATTTTTGGTTAAATTAAAATTTGGTTAGATAAACAAATTTGAAAAGAAAAACGATTTTCCTCTTTCCTCTAAACTGAAGTCCTTTGCTGTAGCAGGGGACTTTTTTTTGTGCAAAATCCAATACTAATTGAAAACTACGGATAAAAAACATCCTACTCCCAAACCAGAACGTCATTCTGAATTTATTTCAGAATCTCCCAAGCTACAAACACGATATTATATGTGAGCTACACCTTTGTATTTTGCTGAAAAACAATAAGTTATAGGTTTAATGCGGCATTGACTTTCTATCGTTCGGGAGATGCTGAAATAAATTCAGCATGACGATTGATTTTTTGATTTTGGGTTGCTGTGCTGTGTTATATTTTTTACCCAAGCCATAACCAACTGATTATCAGCGCATAAATTTCGCGCTCATTTTTTATCCGTAGTTTTCAAATACTAAAGTAAAATATACAGCGTTTTTAATTGGACGTGAAATTTTCGGTAGCGTTCCACTAAAGTATGGTTGAGCAAATTCCGGTGTCGTCAGACGAATTCAGTTGTAAATAAAACGTATTTGAGTGATAGAACCACCAATTTTTATAAAATCCTTTGTCTGCCGACTATTCTATACTTTAATCGAACACCACCAAATTTTTAATGGATTCTCAAATGTTATGACAAAGTTAATGTTATCATTTGAATGTATCATATGACTATATTTGCACGTCCAAATAAATAGTTTTAACAATTGTAAAATTTGAAACGCTATGAGTCTTCGAACTGCTCTTTCGAGCTTAATCTTTTTTCTCGCATTTACCCTATCATTCGCCCAACCCAGCCCACACGACAATATTGATATTGAACTGCCTACATACGAGGAAGTTAGCACTCAGAAAGTTTTTGCTACAGACCCTGATAATAAAATTTGCTTCATAGATTTCATGGAAATTGACGGTTACGCCAAAGAGCTTGTTGTCAAAAATGAAAAAGGTGAAATCATTAAAGAAGCTGTTTTGTGGGAATTACCTGATAATACACTCTACGAATTGGTATATGATGAATTTCCGACAGGAAATTACACCGTAGAACTTAATACATTCTCCAAGATATTGACGAAAGAAATACAAGTAAAATAGGAATTTATTTTGCTCATCCCATTATAAATTTCTTGCTATAAAAGTCGCTTATCACAAGCGACTTTTTTATTTTTGTGGAAATATCATGGTTTCATTGTTATATGGTTGTATTGTTTCATGGTTGTATTGTTGTATTGTTTCATTGTTAGTTTGTTTTTGCTTCGCAAAAAAAAATGTCAAATACAACTGAAACAATACAACTATGAAACCATGAAACAATACAACTATGAAACCATGAAACAATACAACCATGAAACCATGAAACAATACAACCATGAAACCATGAAACAATACACCCATGAAACCATGAAACAATACAACCATGAAACCATGAAAATTATGATAAATTACCACGATAAAATATTTGTTACAGTAGAGAACACGGGGACGGGTGAAGTATCGGGAGAGACACGATTTCACTATCGCCATGAAGGGAGTATCGTATGGGCGACCTATGAAGGTGGCAGTATTTGGTGGGGAACACTGATGGCTTTTGCGGATGATGAGGGTTTGCTTGATATGCGTTATCAACATCTCAATCGTGCCGGAGAATTTAAGTCGGGGCGTTGTCGTTCCACGCCGGAAATTCTCGAAGACGGGCGCATTCGCCTACACGAAGAGTGGCAATGGACTTGCGACGACCACTCGACAGGCACATCGGTCATCGAAGAAGTGAAAACGTAACAGATTCTTGTCTGTATGAGTGTCAGAAAAATAATGATCGCAAAAAGAACCTTTTCGGCAGATTTTTTGTAATATTACTATTCGAAAGAAACATTTTTTATCATCTAAACCAATCAAATTATGGATTATAACACTCCTTTAGACCAAAATTTAGTAGCGAGTCAGGTATCTGTTACCGAGCGTGCTACTTTTATTAGAAAAACATATTTACACGTAGCTCTTGCTGTCTTACTT
Source organism: uncultured Saprospiraceae bacterium (assembly GCA_937930625.1). GTDB lineage: Bacteria > Bacteroidota > Bacteroidia > Chitinophagales > Saprospiraceae > JAHDEO01. Next base: position 2,908 of record CALHBW010000267.1, read on the forward strand.
TTTATTGTTGTTGAGGCGATATTCCTTAGTACGCCTGCGATTGTCAAAATCGGTTTGGCAATGACACAGGGTATGACTTGGTTGCTCGTTTTGGGTGGTTTCATGTTTGCGACTTCGATGGCTGAACGCTGGGCAATGGGCAGCACCGATAAAAACGCTCAATACGGCGCGCTTTTGCTTTATGTTGCGGCACAGGCATTTATCTTTGTACCACTGATGTACATGGCGATTGCTATCGTTGGTCGTCCTGAAATGGTAATGCAGGCAGGTATCATTACGCTTGGGTTATTCACCGGATTATCAGCAGTTGCATTGCTGACACGCAAAGATTTTTCTTTCCTTCGTACAGGATTGATGGTGGGCGGCTTCGTAGCAATTGGGCTTATCGTAGCGGGTACAATGTTCGGATTCCATCTCGGTTTATGGTTCTCGGCGGCTATGGTCTTACTTGCAGGAGGCTCTATCCTTTATCAGACTTCCAATATGATTCATCAATATCGTACCAACCAATACGTAGCGGCTTCGCTCGGTTTGTTTGGCGCATTGATGATGATGTTTTGGTACATTCTGCAAATCTTCATGTCAAGTGAATGATAATCGTGTTAGCGTGTTTTTGTTTTTTGCTTTGCAAAACCTATCGACGATAACATTGATTTAAAAAAAATAAAACGCGACCTTATTCATAATGAATGAGGTCGCGTTTCTTTTTTTTGAGAAAACATATGATAATATTAATTTTGTTTCTTTCACTTAGAAAATAAAACACGAAAACACGATACAACTACACCCCTAACACAATAACACCGTAACACTGTAACACAAAAAAAACTGCACAATCATCGTCCCGTCCATCAATCCTGTAAAGTAATAATCGTGTGTATATTTTGGTGAAAAATAAATAAAAATGCACGTAGAAATTGCTGAAATTAATAAGGCAAGAAAAGACGAAGAGTCATAATTGACATAACACAAAACGACAAAGATTGTCATTAACAAGAGCGCAAGACGAAGCGTATTTGTAAGTCCCAATTTAGCAGGTAATGTGTTGACTTTATTGTGTTTATCTACTTTTAAATCACGAATATCAAAGGGAAGTGTGATACAAAACACAAAAAGACTGCGTTCTACAAACATCGACCATATCCGTTTTTCCTGCCAAATATCCAATTCTATTGCAGGCAATAATACCGTCACATATGCCCACACGACTGCAATGAGAAATATTTTAATGAAATGTACATCGCGCAACCGTTTTGCTCTTTTTTTTCCGAGAAATGGCAGAACATATGCCACCGAAAGCAAGGCAGGAACAACGAGCGCGACTTGTATGGAGATATTTAAATAAAAAAAACAAATCGCACCACTTATGACTGCTACTGCCGCGTAAAACAGAATATGTGATTTGTAGGTCTGAATCACATGAAAACGCTCTACATCCAAAAACTCCTTCACCTTCGACATTCCGACTACGCGATGCAAGGCATATATCACTAAAGTTGCACAAAACACCAAACCTATCAAGGGTGTCAACACTAAGTTTTGCCCCAACAATAGCTGTGTCTGCCATGTCATCGCCACTGCACAGCAAGCAATAAACAAGTTGCTGTACAATATCAGGTCGATGAATTTTTTTAGCATAATGTGCTGATGTGTTGATGTACTGATGTGCTGACGTGTACACAAAAATACATCAGCACGGCTACCCGTTTAAGTTTGCCTAAAGCGAATACTCGTCAGACGAATCCTTTTATTCAGTGCGAATATTTTATGAGACAAATCACGACATTTCACAAAAACCTTCGTCAGACGAGTACGCCCGGCAACTTGAGTTCGGCAA
>CALHBW010000268.1 GCA_937930625.1 uncultured Saprospiraceae bacterium
CACCATGAATCCCGCAACTTATGACGGCGGACTTGCCACCCTTACATGGACGGGACAAGACGACCCCGGCGGCGTAGGCATTCAAAATTATAGTATTTATTATTCGGTAAATGGTGGCGAATTTGAACTATTAGCGAGTGATATTACGGGTAATACGTATATTTTTGAAGGCGTATCGGGCAATACTTATGAGTTTTTCACCATAGCAAAAGACCACGTCAATAATACGGAAGCCCTCAAAACCAAAGGTGAAATTGCCCTCATCTTTAATGGTCGTATTGATTTCGATATAAAAGTCCTTTTGGAAGGTGCGTACAACTCTACCACCTCCGAAATGACAACCATCCTCAATACCTCGCGCGGCTTATTGCCCGGACAAACACCCGCGAGCAACCTCGCTACTCCCACACCCGCAGGACAACCTTACAACCGTCCGCCCTGGGACTACGAGGGTACAGAAGGCGCGAACTGGACAAGTGCAGACTATCCTGCTGAAGCCGTCGATTGGGTATTAGTTTCGTTTAGAACAGGTATTCAGAAAAATACGGAAATTGGTATAACCGCCGCCCTTTTACTCAAAGATGGTACTGTAGAAATACCTGAAACATTTACATTACCCGGCGGTACAAATGCTTCATACATCGTTGTAGAACATCGCAATCACGTGGGCGCAATGACACCAGAAGCCATTGATATTGAAGGCAATACATTAACACATGATTTCACATTGGCAGAGAGTTATGATGGCAACGGTACAGGTTCAGGTCAAAAACAATTACCAACGGGTGAGTGGGTGATGTTTGCCGGTGATGCCGACCAAAGCGATTTGCCAAGTTACGATATATTGGGTTCGGATAAAATTCCGTGGGAAGAAGATAATGGTAATTTCGACTACTACACTTCTCCCGATTTTAATATGGATGGCGATGTCAATGGTGCAGATAAAGCTATTTGGTTTCAGAATAATGGTATCTCATCACGAGTGCCTAAATGATTTTTGATTGAGGGATTGAGTGATTTTTTGATTTTTGATTTTTGATTGTAGGAAAATTTTATTTCATAAAATTTGAAATATTTCGTGTAGCGAAATTCAATCAAAAATCAAAAATCCCTCAATCAAAAATCCCACCAATCTCTCAATCAAAAATCAACAGGTTTTACTTTCATATTTTTCAATTTTAACAATCGTAATACCCCATTTTTTCCGCCTAAATGTCCTGCACCGATAGCGACAAAAGTGGATTGCCGAGCAGTCATTTCGGCGATACGGTCTGCCATAATATAGTTGCGGTCATCGACCAATAATTTGCGAAGTTTGCCCATTCCCTTTCGGGCAGATTTGTTGAGTTGTTGAAGATTACCTTCTTGGTAGAGGCGGGTGAGTTTTTTGAGTTGCTTGCGGTAATTTTTGAAATCTTTGACGGTTTGATAGAGGATTTTGGCTTGTTGTTCGAGGGTGATTTTTTCCATGATTGCCATTTGTTCGGCGAAAGTTTCTACACCTGTGAGTAGCTTGCCTTGCGACTTTGCGTGTTCGTACAAATAGCGGTCTAAGGCAAATGGCATATCCTTTTGAAAGAGCGTTTCTGTGATGAGTTGGTAAATGGTAAAGGGTTTTTGTTGGTCAAAAAGAGCGATGTCCATCCCCGTTTGTTTTTCCAAAAAAGCTGCAATTTTTTCGTATTTTTTTGGCTTAAATAGTGTTTCTAAACCTTGATATTCAACAACTTGCGCTTGGTTGTTCATTTGAAAGAATTTCGCCTCTTCGAAATCAAATTCAGCAGCAAAAGCAGCACAGGCTTCTATTTTCTCTTCCAATACGGACAATCCGCCAAAAGCGCGTTTATCTCTGACGTGCATCGTACCAAAGAGGTAGGAAGGTGCATCGCTTTTCGCGTGTGCAATTCGCCAAAGGAAGGTTTGTTTTTTCTTTTTCATGTGGATGATGAGTAAATGAGAAAATGAATAAATGAGTAAATTTAGAATGTGACAATGTTTTGATGAATCAATGAGTTGTTCTAAGGTAAAAACATTTACTCATTTTATCATTTACTCATCTACTCATTCAAAAGCTCTTTATGAATATTTAATACTTGTTCAATCAATGAATGTTCATCATCATTATAAATGACAAAATCAGAGCGTTCGATTTTTTCTTCTTCGGGCATTTGTTTATCCATTCGGGCTTCTATGGCTTCGCGGGTCGTATCGTCGCGTGTGAGTACACGTTGTATGCGAATTTCTTTTGGAGTGAAAACCGTAATTACCTTATCCACAGTAAGATACGAACCACTTTCAAATAGAATGGCGGCTTCTTTTAGGGTGTAAGGTGCATTGGCATTTGCTTCATTCCATGCCACACCATCTTGAAATACGGCGGGATGTACGAGGGCATTGAGTTCCGCGAGTTTTGATTTATCATTAAAAACAATATCCGCAATAAAAGGGCGATTGAGTGTACCATCGGGATGATAGGCTTCGTCGCCAAAGGTAGATTTTACGCCTTTGATGAGTTTCGTATCATTATTCATCAACCACTTAGCACGGTCATCGGCATAATAAACAGGAATACCCAATACCTCGAATATTTTGCAAACC
>CALHBW010000269.1 GCA_937930625.1 uncultured Saprospiraceae bacterium
CGACCCTGATTCGCGTGGCGCGCGTCCGGGGCAGCGATTGGGTATGGGTGGTCCGGGCTATACCGTTCCTGCCGAATTTGACAATGAAAATATCCACCTCAAAGGTGCGCTCTCGGCGGCACGTACAGGTGGTCCGTCTAACCCACAAAAGCGGTCTTCGGGTTCGCAATTTTATATCGTACAAGGCAATCCGCAAAGCGACGCCGAATTGGATATGATGGAAATGCGTACAGGGTATAAGTATCCCGACAAGCAGCGCGAAGCCTACAAAGAGATAGGTGGAACGCCCTTCTTGGATAGAGATTATACCGTATTTGGTATCGTCACAGAAGGCTTGGACATCATCGACAAAATCGCTAATGTGCAGACTCAACCCGGTGACAGACCCGTTGAGGATGTGAAAATGAAGGTTATCATAAAAGAAACTAACGTTCAGTAGTTCGGGTTACGAGTTGCGGGTTGTTTACGAGTTGTTTTTTTTTCGCGTAGCGAAAAAAAACTCGCAACTCGCAACTCGCAACTCGCAACTCGCAACTCGCAACTCGCAACTCGCAACTCGCTACCTTCTACGCTTAGGCATCTTAATGTAAGCGACCCCCGTTGGTAAATCAAATACACTATCAGCAATACTTAATTCTTGCAAATTGGTGCAGGTGATTTCCATTCGGCTTTTCTTAGTCTCAAAAATAAACTTCAAGGGTAAAGCACCTGCTGTCGTTTCCAGACAGAATGACCAATAATGATACTTGTGTTCGGTATATTGGTCATAGTCTATTTTGTACGCCGGATTGAAGTAGTACTTGATAGTTCCTTCGGAGGTGCGTACTTCGAGCAAATCACAACTTATCCTTTTGATGACCGCAGCATTCTGAGTGATACTATGCGATATGACTTTGCCCGTAGGTTTTGTTGTATTTACCCACATGACGGCGCGTACAGTTTTATTGGTGGTGTACAAAGTATCGGTGAGATAGGTCTCGGTGATTTTTGATTCACCATTCAGCAGTTTTTTATATTTGTCGTTTTTAATGTAAAATTTCTGCTGGTTACCGTATAATCGTTTGACATCTTTAGATTTAAGAAAACCTGTTTTGTCTTTGAACTTATACTTGTATGTGACCACACCTTCAAAGGATTGCCCTTGAAGTGATGTCGTAGATACAAATAGGAAAAATAATATGAAAGTCAGGAATGAGGTCTTCATAACTGATACATAGGTTTGGAAAGGAAAGAGGTGTGTGATAAAGGCTCTGTCCTTGGATGAAATAATAGGTTTAAAGTGCAAGGAATACGCAGTTTGAAGCCGCCTCAAGCTTCAATTCTGACAAGCATACATTCACGCCTAATTGGCGAAGTTTGAATGTACCTAAAAAAATAAATGGCTATTTGTGTGACAAGTAGATTTAACAGCAATTTAACAAAAAACATTCCAATTCGCTATTATTATCTATTTTTAAATACAATTTTTCAAAAAGAATATTTGCTTTGAATATATTACGACTGAGTGTAATGTAGGTTTAAATTTGTTATTTATGTTATTTAAATTCTTCAAATAATCACATACAAATGTATGAAAAATAATTGTTCTCTAAAAAAAATAGTATGTGTACTTGTTTAGAAAAAGCAATCTATAATGATATTTTTGAATGAGGTTTTGAGCATCCTTTCCAATAATAAAATCGTTATTATGCCAAGATATGTGACAGATATGAGCGTTACAATTTTAAACATATTCTTACTCTCGAACAACTCGTTTGGCAATTTGTCGTGTACCATCATCCATCAAAATAACATAAACAGCAGGCGAAAAACCGGACAAATCCAACATCTTTGTATTCAATCCTAAGTCGGGCGTAAGCATTTCCTCGTGCAAAGTACGTCCCAACACATCCGCAAGTTTCAAGGTAATCTGTTTTCTATCCATAGCTTCGTAAGTAATCACTACCGCCTCATTAGTTGGATTTGGATGAATATCCAAGACACCAAAACTACCCGTTTTACATTCCACTGTCACGACTCTTGAATACTCTTCTACGCCCGTCGTTTCGATGATATGCAGTCGATAATAATAACGTGACAAACCACCCGTTTCGTCTTTGAAAGCATAATTTTGAATGCTGGTAGAATGACCTGCTGCGACTATTTCTCCGATAGGCATATACTCCACACCATTCGTTGAACGCTCTACGATAAAATGTGAAATATCCTCCTCACTGCTTGTCGTCCAATTTAATACATAATTGCCTTCTATACATGCCCCTTCAAATGCTGTCAATTCGAGTGGTAAACTCATACAATCTGCCTCAAATTCATAAGTACATCCTGTCACCACATTCATGGTTGTAATTATATAGTCTTCCGCTACATCTTCCTCCATCACCACAAATCGGTTATCTGATTGAAATGCACCACCATTCAACGAATACACTAAATCGGCGGCACTGACCGTACCCACCGGAAAAACATCAATCAAAGCTCCATTTGGGAAAAGCGTACAATCCGTTGTTGCCATAGGCAGTTGCACCACTTCATAGCACTGCACATCATTCAAAAAATTGGCATTATAACACACATCTGCTATTGCACCTACGGCATCTACATTATCGCCTACGTTTACGGGCAGTCCCACATTCATGGCAGTCTCTACTTCATAATTAAGTGCGCGCACCTGATACGTTCCTTGAGATAACATAGCCGCATCAAAAGTAAAACAAGCCTGCGCCGCACCGGATACATCACCACTTGATTGGATAATAGTCGCTGAATTTTCGGCAGTCAATACCAATACCAAACCATAGTCACTCCCCGAAACCGATTGAGTATAATTCGATTTACAAACTTCAAAAGTAGCTCCTGCACACACTGTAGTTGAGTTGGCACAGTTTTGTCCATATATGATATTTGTCATGCAGAGCAAACACAAAAAAGTAAATATTCTTTTCATTGGAAAAATTAAAAGAGGAGTTTTAATAATGACTGGAAGGTAAAGATAAAAAAAATATCATTCGCAGCATCATTTTATTTTTCATAAAAAAACTCATAACACCCGTTTGATACCCTATATTTGCGTCTAATTAAAAATGAGTAAATGAGTAGATGAATAAATGAGTAAATTCTTTTTATGCAATAATGTACTAATTGAGGTCATGTTGTTGTTTTACATTTACTCATTTATTCATCTACTCATTTACTCATCTAAATCCATTTACTCATTTTTACATGAAAATAATCATTCCGATGGCAGGGCGAGGTTCGCGCTTGCGTCCCCACACCCTGACCGTCCCAAAACCACTTGTACCCGTTGCCGGCAAACCTATCGTGCAGCGTATTGCAGAAGACCTTGCCGCCGCACAAGGTGGTAAAATCGAAGAAATTGCTTTTATCATTGCGCCGGATTTTGGTGACAAAGTAGAAGCAGACCTCAAAGCTACTGCCGCCAAATTGGGCGCAAAGGGCAGTATTTATTATCAAGACAAACCACTGGGTACAGCACATGCGGTTTTGTGTGCTGCCGAAAGTCTGTCCGGTAATTGTATCGTTGCATTCGCAGATACTTTGTTTGATATGAATTTCAAATTAGATACCGAAAAAGATGGTGTCATTTGGGTACAGCGCGTGGAAGACCCTTCGGCATTTGGCGTCGTAGAATTGAATGACGACGGGTATATCACTAATTTTGTGGAAAAACCCGAAACTTTCGTTTCAGATATGGCGATTATTGGCATTTACTATTTCCGGGATGGTGATTACCTTAAAAGTGAATTGCAATACCTCCTTGATAATGACATCAAAGACAAGGGAGAATACCAACTCACCAATGCGCTCGAAAACATGCGCGCCAAAGGCACAAAATTCTATCCGGGCGAAATCACAGAATGGCTCGACTGTGGCAATAAAAACGCCGTAGTATATAGCAATCAACGTATTTTGGAGTTGAATAAAGGCACGAAACTTGTTGATGAATCGGCGACTGTAACCAATTCAATTGTCAATCAACCGTGTTATATCGGAGCAGGGGCAGTCATTGAAAATTCGGTAGTCGGACCACATGTTTCTATTGGAGAAAATACGGTGGTTACAAATTCTATTTTGAAAAACACTGTTGTTCAAGACAACACAAAAGTAGAAAATGCGATTTTAGAAAACTCTATGTTGGGCAATCACGTTACATATACCAACCAAACGTCTGAAATCAGTATAGGCGATTATACACAAATTAAATGAGACGTGAGACATGAGATGTGAGACGTGAGATATGAGACATGAGACGTAAGACAAGAGCAATAAAAAAACTTTTGTCTCACCTCTCTTTTCTCTTCTCTCACTTCTTTCTTCTCTTCTCTCACCTCTCTCGTCTCTTATCTCATTATGTTACACAACAACATCATAGCTGTACTTATACTTGCAATGTGCGCCCTCAGTGCCTTTGCTCAACCCCAACAACGCCCGACCAAAAAGGAACTCTATATTCAGGGTTTGTTTATTGACGCCAATAAGTCCAAGATGTTGGGCAATATCAATTTGGCAATTGAGCGATTTGAGGCGGTTCTGAAAGAAGATAAAAAGAACCATGTAGCCATGTACGAGTTGTCCGAATTGTATATCTTAAAAAAGGATGACGAGAAGGCAATGCGTTACATCAAATCTGCGCTTGACCTTGACTCCGACAATACCTATTATAATTCATTGTATGCCGATATTTTGGTACATCGAAGCAATTTTGATGGCGCATCCAAAGTCTATAATAGATTGATTAAAAACGACCCCGACAATGAAGATTTATACTTCGAGCAAGCCTATCTTTTGGCTAAGGCAGACCGCTATGATGAGGCGATTCGTATTTATGATATGTTGGAGGGAAAAACAGGTATTATTCCTGAAATTTCCAAACAAAAATACGACCTCTACATGCGTAACAACCAGCCCAAAAAAGCACTCGAAGAACTCCAAAAACTCGCCAACATCGACCCCACGAACATCCCCAGTCAATTGCTCCTTGCAAATCATCACGAGCGCATGGGCGCGAAGGATAAAGCCTCCAAAATTTACAAGAAAGTTCTCGAACGCGACCCTGAAAACCCTGATGCTACCCTCGCCCTTGCCAGTCTCTACCAAACACAAGGCGAAACCAGCCAATACCTGCGCTCCATGCGCTCCGTATTCGGCAATTCCGATGTCGATATTGACCTCAAAATCAAAGAAATAGTACCTTATATCAAAGAAGTTTCAGAAAGCAAAGACGCGGCACTACAAGCAGAAGCTATCAGCCTCACCAAATTGCTCACAGAAACGCACCCCGACGAAGCCAAAGCATTTTCTGTACATGGTGATATGCTGAATTATTGTGAAAAACCGCTCGAAGCACTCCCGCAATACGAACGCGCAGTCGCACTCGAAAGCAATGCTTTTGTGGTATGGGAACAAATATTTTTCATCAATTCCGCGCTCAATCAGCCAAAAGAATTATTGGAAAATACCGAAACTGCGCTCGAACTTTTCCCCGCCCAACCCGCAGTGTATTTCTTCAACGGCTTGGCACTCACCCAACTCAAACGCCACCGAGAAGCCCTTGATATTCTCGAAGAAGCCTTGATGATGACGGGCAGAAATCCTTCTTTAAAAGAGCAAGTTCTCATCCAAATCGGCGTCAATTACGGCTACTTGGGAAAACCCGAAAAATCGGACGGCGCATTTGAAGAAGCCTTGAGTCTCAACGATAAAAGTCCGCTGGCACTCAATAATTACGCCTACCACCTCGCCCTACGCGGCGAAGACATCAAACGTGCCGAGCAAATGGTAGAACAAGCCCTCAACGAATCGCCCAACGACCCTTCCATCCAAGATACATACGGTTGGATGCTCTACAAAAAAGGCAAGTATAAAGAAGCCCAAAAATGGATTAAAAAAGCCCTCGACAACGGCGCAGCCAACAACCCCACCGTACTCGAAAATTATGGCAACGTCCTCTTCCAACT
>CALHBW010000270.1 GCA_937930625.1 uncultured Saprospiraceae bacterium
TTTCTTTTTTTAATTTCGGTGTAAAAAATTAATAATCAGTTAATTACAATTTAAATAAAATTATTGTTCAGTAGAATAAATTTTTATATAATTTTTATGAAAAAGCCATTGACCGTTGACAAAGTAATTGCTCGGCTGCAAAGTATGGCAGACCCCGAAAAAATTATTCTAAAAGAAAAGAAATTCAGCATCGTTTCCCGGAATCCGTTGGGGGTTTATCACAAGGATTTAAAAGTACTGGCAAAAGAAATAGGACAAGACAATGACTTGGCACTCCAATTATTCGATAGCGGAATTTACGAAGCGCGTTTGTTGTGCAGCAAGCTATTCAAGCCGAAAGATGTCACAGAAGATTTGATGGAAAAGTGGGTAAGAACATTTGAAAACTGGGAGATTTGCGATTCCTTTTGCATGGGTTTGTTTGCAAAAAATAAGCTGGCGGTGAAAAAAATACTGGACTGGCATCTCCGTCAGCCGGAATTTGAACGACGAGCAGCATTTGCAATCATAGCGGCTTACTGCATGGCAGACAAACATGCCGATAACGAAGTATTTGAATCATTTTTCCCGATAATAAAAAAAACGGCAAATGACGATAGAATTTATGTCAAAAAAGCCGTCAATTGGGCATTGAGAAATATCGGAAAAAGAAACCGCGACCTCAATCAATCCGCACTTTCGGTAGCTCGCGAAATCTTGCAGATGGATAGCAAGTCTGCTCAATGGATAGCCAAAGACGCCTTGCGTGAACTCGAAAAACCCAAAGTACGCATGTCGGATTATCCACGAAGTATCTATCGGACAATGAGTGAATTTTGAATGAGTGAATGAGTGAATAAATAATGCGATAATGCTGAAATATCACAGGAGTTCGCAATTTATACACTAATGGTTTTCGTCTGAAGTAACGGATAGTTATTCTTGAGGCCACCCATCTAAGTTTGCTTGTGAGGTTTACTCGGCAGACGAAGGTTTTTATGAAATGTAGTGATTTGTCTCATAAAATATTCGCGCTGAATAAAGGGATTCGTCTGACGAGTCTTCATTTAGGCAAAGTTAGACGGATAGTCATTCTTGATAATAAATTACTCATTATCAATAAATTGCAAAACGAATAACGAATACACAAGAATACACGAATAACGGCACTAACCAAAAAAAGGCGTTGCAATTGCAACGCCTTTTTTACTAAAAATATCTTGAAAAATATCTTAATATCTTCTGTTGTAGCCTCCGCCACCACCGCCGCCACCGCCGCCGCGGTTGCGATTGTAGCCGCCACCTCCGCCGCCTCCGCGACTTCTGTTCTCTCTCGGCTCGGCTTTTTTCACGACAATAGTTCTGCCGTCAAATTCAGTGTCATTTAATTCGTTGATGGCATTTCTGCCGGCTTCATCGTCAGGCATTTCTACAAAACCAAAGCCTTTTGATCTGCCTGAAAACTTGTCGGTGATGATTTTTACGGATTCTACTTCGCCAAATTCTTCAAAAGCTTCGCGAAGGTCAGATTCGTGTGTGTCAAAGTTTAACTTTGCTACGAAAATATTCATATAAAAAAATTAGTGAAACTGTGGAATTATGTATTAAACAGCCTCAATTAGAGAAATAAGTGGTGAGAAATAAATAAAGTAAGAGACTGTATAAATGGCTCACAACACCAAATTCGTATATAATAACGGCAAAGTTAGCAGAATAGTTCGGTTATTCAAAAAAAAATGTATTCATGTGGTAGCGAGTTGATGAGTTGACGAGCTGAAGAAACACAACAACACATCAATACATCAACTCATCACCCCCTAAACACGCCTCCACAATTTCCGTCAAAAATTCATTAAAATCCAAATCTCCGATGCCTGTGCCTAAGCGTACAACAACGAGATTTTTGGAAGGAATCATATAAACATATTGCCCTTGAAAACCTTGCGCGCCATAGGCTTCGCGAGGTGCGTCGGGATATTGTCCGCCTGCATTGAGCCAAAAGAACGAACCATACTCTCCTTCCGAACCCGGCGCAGGCGTCGCAGTGTAAGCCGCCCAACCTTCGGGCAAGATGCGTTCGCCTTGCCACATGCCATCGTTGAGGTAAAGCATACCAAATTTCGCCCAATCCCGTGCCGTCGCATAGCTGTACGATGACCCCACAAAAGTTCCTGAAGCATCCGGCTCCATGATGGCACTATTCATACCGATTTTGTGAAATAATTCTTGGTAGGGAAACGCCCAATAGTCCTGAATATCAGCGAATTGCCGACGTTGAAGTCCGGCTACAATATTGCTTGTACCAGACGAATACAGGAATTTCTCTTTGGGCGCGTATTTAGCTTTTGACCGGATGGCGTGTTGGTACATATCGCCGCGCATCGCCAACATTTTGGTGACATCACTTATCCAAAAATAATTTTCATTCCACTTCAATCCACTACACATTTGCAGTAGGTTATTCCAAGTAATTTTGGCGCGTTCGTCATTTTTCCATTCGGGTATATTGACGGGTTTTTCAATATCAATCATCCCTTTTTGCACCATAATACCCGCCATTGCACTCGTGATGCTTTTTGTCATCGACCAACCGAGCAATAAACTATTTTCGTCCAATCCTTCACTATATTTTTCACCAATAATTTGACCATCCTTCACCACTACGATTGCACGCGTTCGCTTTTTTCCTTCAAACGCCTTATCAATAACGCGTTTCATTTTTTCTTGATTAAAAACAGGTTTTTTAGAAAAATTATTTGTAGAAAAAATATCAGGTGTTGGATTGAAATTGGGAATAGAAAATGATAATTGCTGTACTTTTTGCAAAGGATAGTCTTCTGTAACAATCGCACAACCAAGCCCTTCGCGGTACGCAGCCGTCAATTTGCCCAATCCTAAAAAAGTCGCGGTAGCTGTTTTTTGTTGCTCATCGTATTTTATTTTTGCAAATTTTATCAATGAATAATTATTCTCATTCGCAGCAATATACTCCGGACTCCTACCCGCCAAAAAATAACATGAACAGGCACGTTTTGCCGCTACTCCGGTCACGATTTTAGGTGCAGGCGTCAACAAAAAAAGCAGCGCAACTGTAAGTATCAATACACCGATAATAATTCCAATTATCATAAGTAACTTTTTCATGCGGTAAAGATACGTACTGATGTGCTGACGTGCTGATGTACTGACGTATTTTTTTTTCGATACGCAATATATGTGCTGATGTACTGATGTGCTGATGTGTTTTTTCAATATATCAGTACGTCAGCACATCAGCACGTCAGCACGTCAGCACATTTTCACTGGCTTATGATAAACTCTACATTCTGCGGTTGTGCGTTGGTATTATTGACAAAATCGGGAACTTGGGTGAGTTTGACAGGTGCGTAATTGGAGTTATTTACATCGACCTTCGTAAAATCAGCGACGGCTTTGAATTGTGTGGCATCAACTTTATCGTAATTGCTGAGTCCTACGCGGCAAGTAATTTTTGTTTTGGACGGATGAATGGTCAGCAAAAGCGTATCGGGCGCATTGATGATTTGAATGGGAACTTCAAGGCTTTTTTGAGTAAATTGCTCTACATCAATCTTGCAAATGACTTCGGTAGGTTCAAAACTGACTTCGGTATTAGAGTGAGGAAGCAATGAAACGGTAGGTGTTTTATTTTCCTTAACCTCCTCAATTTCAATCATTTCTGTCCGCCAAACATCGACTATTTCGATGATAGATTTAGGTCCGTAAATTGTAATACTATCCGGCACAGGGCGTGGCGGCACAATAAATTGATATTGCGACGCAAGTTGAATATTTTCTTGCAATATGATAGGAATACGTTTACCTGCTTTATCATCCAAGCGAACTGTAATGGATTGATAACCGCGTAGCGCAGCAGTAAGCGGACCCGGCAAACGACCTTGAATAGCGGTTTCAAGTCGGGAAGCACTGATGGTTTGATTGGGTGTATTTTCGAGTGTAATCGGAATTTCGGGGCGTTGGGCACGAATATAACGACCAAATAATGCCCAACCTGTACCACTGATTTTGGGTGTAATTGTAGTGGGTGGCGGCATAGCAAATATTTTGTCGTCGGGCAAGGTATAACTGACCTCAAGCGAAACTTCTGTTTCGTGAGGCTGCGACATTTTCATAAACAACCAAACAATAAGGGCAATGCCGATGCAGCCCATCAACATTGCCCTGTCCGTTTGCAAAAATGCTTTTATTTTGTCAGTATCAACTTGCACTTTCAGCCGTTTCTTTTGCGGAAGCGGTGGTCATTTCCATATTTATGGTTGCCTTTTCGACCGTCAAATAGGTCTTGTTATAGACCTCAAGTGTGACGGTAGTTTCGTCAACTTTGGAAATTTTTCCGTGAATTCCTCCTGCGGTGACTACGTCCATGCCTTTTTCAAGTTCTTCCACAAAACTACGCTGCTCTCGCGCACGTTTTGCTTGTGGACGGATAAGAAAAAAATAAGCCACCAACATAATCGCCGCCATAAAGATGAGGTTGATCATCCCTGCATCTCCACCGGCTTGTAAAAGCATTGTCTGCATAATATTTTGTTTGAGATGAGAGACGAGAGAAATGAGACAAGAGATGTGTTCTCTTCTCTCTTATCTCACCTCTCTCGTCTAACATTATTTATTCGTTGCCGTAGCAGCATCAGCTGATTTCTCAACCGTACCGTCAATATAAACCGTAGTCAATTTTGGCCAAGTATTAGCTGTCACATTAACCGGCTTGCGTTGTCTTCCCGACTTGTTTTTACTGTTGAATTTAACAGCGATTTCGCCACTTTCACCCGGAGCGATAGGCTCTTTCGGAAATTGTGGTACTGTACATCCACAGGTTGATTTCGCACTTTCGATAATAAGTGGTGCTACACCTGTATTTTTGAATTTGAAAGTGTGTTCTACCGATTCACCTTCTTTCACTGTACCATAATCATATACTTCTTCAGTAAAAGTTAGTTTTGCTACGTTTACTGTATCCGCAGGAATAACATCAGCAACAGGTTTTGCCGTGTTTTGATTAGCATTTGGCAGTGGTTTTTTCTCGTTTAATGTAGTTACATTATTTTCTGCTGTACTGGCAGAATCACTTTTGCATGCAGTAAAGCCTACTGCTAAAGCCAATAGACAAAGTAATACGACGTTTTTCATGTCTTTTTTAATTTTTAAATTAATTTTTAAAAAATTGAGCGCAAAATTAGCTCTTTATTCTAATATATCAAAGTTATCCGAACCTTATTTGCCCGAATTACAGTGCAAATATACACTTTTTAAACTAACTTCTTAGTTAAATGTGTAATTTTAACTAAATTTTTAGTTTTAGCTTGATTTCTCTTCGAAGTATGATATTAGTTGGTTAACTTCATCATTTAGGAACAATTTGTTTATCTTTGACATATTGAAATGATGTTTTGATAACGTTTATGTCTTTACGAAAAAGACATTCATCTTGCTATTCATGAATACACCCACTACTATTCTTGACAATACATTTAATTGTATTTTTCAAACTGATAGCAACCTTAATATTACCTACTGGAATACTGCTACAGAAATTGTATCGGGCATTTTACAAAAAGATGCTATTGGTCAATATATCTTTGATTTAATTCCTTCATTATTAGAGGAATGTGAATATTATTTCAAAGAAGCTATTCTAAAAGAAAAACGTATCATAGAGCTACATCTGCAAAAATTTACAGCACCTATCAGTCAGAATAAAATTGCTGTTAGAGCCAGATATTTGCCACATGTGGTAGCAGGTAAAGTGATTGGAGTGTACGGTATTTGGAAGCAGCTCAACTACGACTACGAAGAACGTGACTATCTTAATCTGCTCAAATCCGTGATTGTCAGTACTAATGATGCCGTCATAATTACTAAGGTATTTCCTATTGATGCTCCTGAAGGTCCTGTAATTATCTACTCCAATCCTGCATTCAGTGAAATGACAGGTTATGAGACACGTGAAATACTTGGCAAAACTCCCAGAATGGTACAAGGGGAAGATACCGCTAAAGATGCTAAAGATAATATCAGAGAATCATTAGAAAATTGGGAATCTGTACAACAGGAAATACTCAATTACACCAAATCAGGCAAAAAATTTTGGGTAGATTTATCCATTGTTCCCGTTAAAAATGAAGAAGGATATTTCACACATTGGATAGCTGTACAGCGAGACGTAACTCAAAAAAAACAACAACAAGAACAGCTTAAAACCCTCAATAATGACCTTGAAAATATGGTAGAAGAACGCACTCGCGAACTCGAAAAATTCGTTTATTTTGCTTCGCACGACCTTCGCGAACCCGTTCGTACCATACACAGTTTTTTGGATTTATTGAAAAGACGCATTAAAGATAGCCTTGATAAAACAAGTATTGAGTACCTGGAATTTGTGCAAAACGGTGCCAAGTCTATACAGCGTATGGTAGAGGGCTTGCTCAATTACTCGCAAGTACAAAAAGCATCTCTCAAGCTGCAAAAAATCAATTTTGCAGACATCATTCATGCGGCAAAAAGTAACCTTGCCTTGAGGATAAAAGAAACCAATACGCAAATAGAAGTCGGTAACATGCCTGATGTGACAGTTGATTTTTCTTTGATGATAAATGTCATACAAAACCTTATCAGCAATGCCATAAAACACTGTGACCTTCCCCAACCCGAAATTCAAATCAGCAGCGAAGAAAACCACGTTATGTATCTCATCAAAGTAAAAGACAACGCAAGAGGTATCAACGAAAATCAAATGAAAGAGATATTCAATATATTTAGGTCAATAAAAACGGATGAAAGCACCCAACACTCAGGCGTAGGGCTTGCCATTTGCAAAAACATCATCGAAAAACATAAAGGAAAAATAACTGTAGTATCACAAGTTGGCATAGGCAGTACCTTCATCATTGAACTGCCAAAAACATGAGCGATTTTTGATTCAATGATTTTTGATTGGATTTTTCTTCGCCAAAGTCTTGACCCAAACAATTAAAAATCACAAAATCAAAAATAATTCACTCATTCAAAATTGTTGAATCTTATTAAGTCATGCTAAGTTTTTCCTATTAAGTCATGCTAAGTAAATTACGATAAAGTCGTACTAACTTTGTCTTATTAAATCGTACTCATTTTATAAGTATCACATAATGAGTAAAGAGTTAAGTTTAAAGTAAAAAATGCTTTAGCACCAACTCAAAATTAGGTGGATATATTCCTTTATCAAAAGCAACATTTTTTGAAGAATATACAGCCTGAAACCCAACTAAAAATTAGCTTTTAAGGCAGAGTAGAACTTAATTTTTTGCGGTGTTTAAAAGACTAAATTACTACCCGAAAAAGCCTTAGTAATTTCTTGTTAAAATAAAACTCAGAAAGAGCTACTACAATGAAAAAACCTCAAAAATGGATAGTCTTTCATTGTAGAAATGAGTACGACTTTATCGTACAAAGTTAGCATGACTTATTAAGACAGATACTTAGCATGACTTAATAAGATTCAACAAAATTCACTCATTCACTCATTAATCACATTGTTTACTATCTTTGCCACCGATATGCAGCAGAGAATCCTTATCCTTGATTTCGGGTCACAATATACCCAACTCATCGCCCGTCGTGTGCGCGAGCTTAATGTGTACAGCGAAATTGTTCCCTACAATAAAATCCCTGAAATTGACGATACAATTGCCGGAATTATACTTTCGGGCAGTCCCTTTTCCGTTACCGACGAACACGCACTACATCCCGAATTGGATAAACTCATCGGCAAAAAGCCCGTCCTTGCCGTTTGCTATGGCGCACAGTACGTAGCACAGCATTTCGGCGGAAAAGTCATGCGCTCCGACAAGCGCGAATACGGCAAAGCCCTCCTCACCAATATCCAATCTGACCCGCTTTTCGAGGGTGTAAATGAACCCCAAGTCTGGATGTCGCACGGCGATACGATTGCTCAAATACCTGATGGATTTCATTTGCTTGCGGGTACAGAAAGCATTGGTGTAGCGGCTTATCGTTCTGATAATCAAAAATTTGCACAGCCTGTTTACTGCCTTCAATTTCACCCCGAAGTTACCCACAGTCTTAGCGGGAAAACCCTCATTAAAAACTTCGTTATCGACATAGCGGGCTGTACCGATTCGTGGACACCAGAGTCATTTGTAGAAACCACCGTACAAGAATTGCGTCATAAGATTGGCAGCGAGAAAGTTCTGCTTGGTTTATCGGGTGGAGTTGACTCCTCTGTGGCAGCAATGCTGCTGCATCGTGCGATTGGCGACCAGCTATTTTGTTTTTTTATTGATAATGGTTTGCTTCGCAAAAATGAATACGCAGAAGTCCTCGAATCTTATCAAGGACTTGGACTCAATATCAAAGGAATTGATGCAAAAGATGATTTTCTATCCGAATTAAAAGGCATCAGCGACCCCGAAAAGAAACGCAAAACGATAGGACGGGTTTTTATAGAAGTATTTGAAAATGAGGCGAATAAACTTGCGGATATTGAATGGCTGGGGCAAGGCACGATTTATCCCGATGTCATTGAATCCGTCTCTGTACACGGTCCGTCAGTTACGATTAAATCGCATCACAACGTAGGTGGTTTGCCCGATAAATTGAACCTGAAAATTGTTGAGCCGCTTAGAATGTTGTTCAAAGACGAAGTGCGTAAAGTTGGTCATTCACTCGAATTGCCGCCGCATATTCTCAATCGCCACCCTTTCCCCGGACCGGGCTTGGCGATACGTATTCTCGGAGACATTACACCCGAAAAAGTCGCATTGCTACAAGAAGCAGACGCGATTTTTATTGATAATTTAAAAAAATACGACCTTTACGATGAAGTCTGGCAAGCGGGCGTTATCCTCTTGCCTGTGCAATCCGTAGGCGTGATGGGCGATGAGCGCACGTATGAGCAAGCCGTTGCCTTGCGAGCCGTCACTTCACTCGATGGCATGACCGCTGAATGGAGTCATTTGCCCTATGATTTCTTAGGGAAAGTTTCCAATGAAATCATTAATAATGTGCGCGGTATCAACCGCGTTGTCTATGATATTAGTACAAAACCACCCGCAACAATCGAGTGGGAATAAAACCACCGTACCGACGACTTTACAGGTTGACCGCGAATACTGTAATGACTGCTTTAGCTGTCAAATAAAATAAAAGATAATTTATAAATTATTTTTTTTTGAATTTTTTATAAATAAAAGTAATAATACACTTGACAGCTAAAGCAGTCATTACGGGGTTCCCGTCCAGCCTGTTTAGTCGTCGAGTAGCTCAAATAAATATTTGTAATTTATTGTTTTTGAAATAATTAAAAATAAAATCCATTTGACGGCTAAAGTCGTCAGTACAGCGATAAAACATTTTACAATGTTGAAATACATAAGATTATCCACGCCTCTACTTTTTTTCATTTTGCTTTCTGCCTCGTGCGGACTTTTCCAGCCAATCGAAAAGCCCGACTACGGCGATGGCGACGATGAACCCAAACGCCCACAATGGGAACGTCCGACACCAAGTGAAGGTACAGTAGAAAAAATCGACACCATTGATTGGAATGTCGTTGGTGAAGAAGATTTACCGGAAGAAACAGCACCAAAAGACGATGAACCGGAAGAAGAAACCACTGCAAAAATCGACACCACAAGCGCAGAGGAAGTAGCAGTAATTGAGGAAGAAAAAATGCTCAAAGGGCATTACACAGTTGTATTGATGTTGCCATTTTTGGGCAATCAATTTACATCATTCGGTCCCATTCCTGACAAGTCGAAACGCGCACTCGAATTTTATGAAGGCGTGAAAATGGCAATGAATGAATTGCAAGGCATGGGTGTGCCAATGACTATTTATGTATTTGATACTCAATATGATGAGAATGTTGTTAAAGGTTTATTGAATAGCGGTTCGCTCTTTCAAGCTGACCTTATTATTGGTCCTGTGAATAAGAAAAATTGCCAGTTGGTCGCCGAATTTTCGCGTAAAAATAATAAGGTCATGGTGTCGCCGTATAATTACCTTTCGACGATTACGGAGCAAAATCCATTCTACGTACAAGCCAATCCTTCTACCCAAACGAAGTTTATACGGGTACTGGAATATGTGCGCGAAAGGTATGGCACTACGGGCATTGCAACTGTACTTTATCCGGCAAATAAAAAAGCGATAAAAGCGCGTGTAGAGGAAGTGCAAATGGCATCTCGCATCGTCAATCAATCCGGTAATGCGACCTTGCGCGAATACCAATTTGATGTGACGATGGCGCAAAATTCTCCGATGAATGTCACCGAATTTCTCGTAGCAGGGCAGGATAATGTCGTGATAATTCCCTCGCGTGACCCCGGTTTTGTGGCATATGCGATGCGCGAACTCTCGCCTTATCGCGAAACGCATCGTGTTACGGTAATCGGCATGCCGCAGTGGGAAGATGCGAAATTTGAGAAACTCGATTATAATTATTATGAAAATATGAATTTGCTCATTGGCAGCGAATCCTATATCAATAAGGCGAATCCTGATGTACGGAGTTTTGCGAGTCGTTATGCGGGTGAATATGGTACTTCGCCGACGGAAAACGTCTTTAAGGGCTACGATATGATGTTGTATTTCGGTCAGATGTTGGCAGAATATGGCGTGTATTTCCCTTCATTTTTGGCAAAAAATCCGGGAGAGGGTTTGCATACCAAATTCAATTTCCAACCCGTCTATGGCGTAGGCAGTGCCGGACCGGAAGGCAAACCCGTTATCAAGCGATTTGAAAATAATCATATTAATATTCTCCAATTCAGCGAATTTCGTTTTCAACGGGTGAATTGATGGAACACGGATTTGGCAGATTGCACGGATTTTCGCGAATTTTTTATATAAAAAAATCTGTGTTAATCTGCGTAATCCGCTAAATCTGTGTTCTATTTCCTTCCAAAATCTGCCGGAATTTCGCCCCAATTTTCAGTATCCCACTTGATAATTTTGGTGGTGTAAGTATTTTCATGCAGCCAAATGACCGCCCTATCTACGAGGTCAAACATTTTTTTATTCATCGGAGTGCGTTTGATAGTCGTTTTGACTTTTTTATTGCGTACCCACGACATCGCAGTGCGCGAATCAGAGTAAATCGGTAAATCGCTCTCCTGTTTTTTAAGCAATGCCAGTCCGTGTACGAGCGCGAGAAATTCACCTAAATTATTCGTACCATACTTAAATGGTCCGAGCCTGAAAATCTCCGAAGCATCCGATGTATGTACGCCGCGATATTCCATCACGCCCGGATTGCCGCTACACGCCGCATCTACACTGATGCTTTCCCAATTGATTTGAGCACGTATTTCTTCGCTCAAAGTTGCTATACTCGGCTTGGTTTTGTCGCTTGATTTTCCTGTGTAATCTATGTAATCCGTAATCTCGCCATGATAGGCTGCTTCTGCTTCCGCTTTGGTTTTGAAGGACTTATAACGCGCTCCGGGGTAGCCTTTGATTTGGAGTTGACACTCCGTCCACGAATCAAAAATGCCAGTATCATTACCTTCCCACACGACGTAATATTTCTTTTTCTTTGCCATAATTTTTGAAAATTCCAAATTCCAAAATCCAAATTCCAATTAATGCATCGTCGTCCGACGAATACTTTTATTCATGGCGAATATTTCATTAGACTAACGATAATTTCTATAAAAACATTCGTCTGACGACTTTCTTCCCAACCGGAACGAATTTTTTTTTCGTAAAAATGAACTTTATCCTCCATCCAAACGTAAAACTACATAATTCAAGTTATGAATGGCTTGAAAAGTTCTAAAAAAACATTCCCAACATCCCAGAAGTCAATTCAAATGTATTTTTTCGAGGATACTTTTGGAATTTTCCCGATAACTATCGGGATTGTGATTTGGGATTTACAGCAAGGTATTTTGAAATTAATTGCACCAAAATTGGGAAGATTAAAAAATAACATTACCTTTGCAGCCTTGTTTAAAGAAAACAAGTGGTTATAACATCGCGGAGTGGAGCAGTTGGTAGCTCGTCGGGCTCAAGAACTGTACAACAAAGATTAATGGAGA
>CALHBW010000271.1 GCA_937930625.1 uncultured Saprospiraceae bacterium
TCTGCGTACTCTGCGTGAATCAGCATTTTCCGAAATTTACCCCGTTTACAGTATAAAACTGAAATTTGGGTTAGTCTGCCATATAATTTTTATTGTACTACTAAAACAAATTAAAATGCCCCTAATATTTTACACACTCAATTGATTTATCAATTTTTTGAAATTGTGTTTGTATTTTCATTGCAGCATTATAGCATTTAAGCATTATAGCATTGTCTGCGAATTTCCCTACCTTTGCCGAACCTTTTCAAAACATACTACGTTAATCAAAATTTACCTACGTAACACAGACATTCCTGTCTGTATCCGCCTAAGCACAGACAAGAATGTCCGTGTTACGTTTCGACTTAAACTTAAAACATGTACAGAACGCACAATTGCGGACAACTTCGCGCCACAAACATCGGCGAAGAAGTCATCCTATCCGGTTGGATGAACAAAAACAGAGACCTCGGCGGTATGACCTTTATTGACCTTCGAGACCGATACGGTATCACTCAACTTGTATTCAACATGGATGATGACGCCGACCTGTGCGGACGCGCCCGCAAGCTCGGACGTGAATTTGTCATACAAATCAAGGGCGTCGTGCGCGAGCGCAGTAGCAAAAATCCCAATATGCCTACCGGTAATATTGAGCTTGAAGTCAAGGAACTCAATATCCTCAATGCTTCTAAGGTGCCGCCATTTACTATTGAGGACGACACGGATGGTGGCGACGAACTCCGCATGAAATACCGCTACCTTGACCTGCGTCGTGGACCTGTGCAAAACAACATTATTTTCAGAGGTAAACTTGCTGTCGAAACACGCAAATATCTTTCAGAGCAGGAATTTATTGAGGTAGAAACACCTGTACTGATAAAAAGCACACCCGAAGGTGCGCGGGATTTTGTAGTGCCGAGTCGCATGAATCCCGGATTGTTTTATGCCTTGCCGCAATCGCCGCAGACTTTCAAGCAGATATTAATGGTGGCTGGATTTGACAAGTATTTCCAAATCGTCAAATGCTTTCGCGACGAAGACCTTCGTGCCGACCGTCAACCGGAATTTACCCAAATTGACTGCGAAATGTCCTTCGTCACACAAGAGGATATTCTCAATACCTTCGAGGGTTTGACCAAGTATTTGTTCAAAACGATGCTTGACCTCGACCTACCCGATTTTGCGCGTATGACCTACGACGACGCGATGAAACTCTACGGTTCGGACAAGCCCGACACGCGATTCGGGATGCAGTTCGTCGAGTTGAATGATGTGGCACAGGGCAAAGGTTTCAAAGTATTTGATAGTGTAGAATTGGTCGTAGGAATCTGTGCCGAAGGCGCGGCAAGCTATACCCGCAAGCAACTCGACGCACTCACGAATTGGGTCAAACGCCCACAAATCGGCGCGAAAGGATTGGTGTATGTCAAGTGTAATGAAGATGGTTCGTTTAAGTCGTCCGTAGATAAATTTTTCGACCAAGACGCCCTCAAAGCATGGGCAAGCAAAATGAACGCCAAGCCGGGCGACCTTCTTCTTGTAATGGCAGGAGAAACGGAAAAAGCGCGCAAGCAACTCAACGAACTCCGTCTGCATGTAGGCGAACAACTTGGTTTGCGCGACCGCACGAAGTTCAATCCACTGTGGGTCGTCGATTTTCCTTTATTGGAATGGGATGAGGACAGCGAGCGTTTCCATGCGATGCACCACCCCTTTACTTCGCCAAAAAAGAATGACGTTGATAGAATGTTGAATGGCGACCATGAGACGATGAAAGCACTTCGGGCAGATGCCTACGATTTGGTCATCAATGGTGTCGAAATTGGTGGTGGCTCTATTCGTATTCACGACCGCGAATTGCAGAGTAAAAACTTTGATTTGCTCGGTTTTACGAAAGAAGAAGCAGAGGCGCAGTTTGGTTTCTTGCTCGGTGCATTCGAATATGGTGCGCCGCCACACGGAGGAATCGCCTTTGGTTTTGACCGCCTTTGTTCGGTGATGAATGGTGCGGATTCTATCCGTGATTTTATCGCTTTCCCGAAAAATAATCAGGGACGCGATATGATGATTGACGCACCTTCGCCCATCCACCAAGAACAATTGGATGAGCTGAGATTAGATTTGAAGGGAGAATAATCAATCAAAAAATATTTTCAAAACGGCAGATAATCACAGATTGTCTGCCGTTTTTTTTTGATAAACTGAATTACATTTTTTCTTCAAAAATACATAACAACAAACAAAACAAAACTTTACATATTTTATTTTATTTTTTTATAGAAAAACAAATAAAATGTGGAAAATACAGAATTGATTTTATTATATTTGGATGAAGCACTACTGCTGTAACCCGTTATTCGTTGACTCGTTATTCGTTTTTTAATTTGCGGTTATTAGTGAAAGAAACAAAATAACTTCGACAGCTATATGGCTTCTTTTACGCTTATTTTCCCCCTTGAAAACAGTTATTTATCCCGATAAACGCCCGCTTTCAAGAGGAAAACTAAGCGTAAAATAAGCTCATCAATCTGTCGAATTTATTTAATTTCTTTCACTAAGAATATTACGATTGAACAATTGAGCGTTTTTCGCGTAGCGAAAATTAACCATTGTATATTATCCATTAGTCGTTATTCATTGACCAAAATGATGCCAACGCCAAATACAACGAATCATTTATTTAAAAATTGTTTGATGTGAATGCTCAACCGAAACCTCAATTTTCATCTCTACTACAAGTACAAGTTTAAATCATTTTTTTCTTGAGTAAATCCTTCTTAGTCTATTTAAAATTGAAGTTGTTTTTTTATTTATAAGAATAAAAATAGTTCATAGTCAACGAGAAATAAATTACTATAATTCGTCATAAATAATTATCTTTAAGCCCAATTACCGCTCATCCAAATTGCCGATTCAAAAATTTCCAAGTATCATTTTATGAAAAGAATAACACAAGCACCTTTGGTGCTGCTTGTTTTATCATGCAGTATCATTCATTTAAATGCACAAACATTCGCAGGAAAAAACATCGAGAAATTAACTGTCAATTTATCGGAAATCACGGAATTTGATGTCTTTCAATTAAATGCACAAGCTATCGCAGATTTTATTCATTCAAATGAATTTGACAATAAAATTCATCTGACACTCGGCGCACAATACGATTGGCAAATTGATTTGTATGAAAATGATTTATTCGCAAGGGAGTATAAAGCACGTTCGATGAATCATGCTCAAAAAAATCCCGCAATGAAAACGAATAAAATTGCCTATGAAGGCTATCTCATTGACGATACCCAAGTACGATTTTCTTTCATGGAAGGTTTCTTTTTCGGACTAATAAAAAATCAAAGTAAAGAAATATTCATTGAGCCTTTGTATCGAATGCAGCCTGGTACTGACAAGGATATTTATGTGGTCTATAATGTTGATAATGTCGTCATTAATCCAAATAACACCTGCGGTGCTATCGCACAAAAAAACATGAGTCATCAACTTAAAAACGACTTAAAGCGACTCAACACCTATTCCGGTACGACCACTTGCCGAAAAGTAGAACTTGCTACTTGTGCAGACCGTAGTATGTTCGACAAATACGGCTCGGAAGCCGCCGCTAATAACTACATCACAGGCATCATCAATCTCGTTGAAGTTGATTATCAAAATCCCGATGCTTTTCTATATGATTTGCAATTTGAAATCGTGGAGCAAATAGTCATCACAGAAAATAATCCGTCGGCATGGTCCGGCTTGTACCAAAACAACGATACAGAACTAAACATCACTGCACTCAATGATTTTTGTGATTGGGCAAGTAGCGGATTTTCAGCAAATTACGACTTAGCACAACTATGGACTGATACCAATATCTTCGCAGTGGATGACGGAAATGACAACTTCAATCCTGTCGGTGTAGCTTCGCTTTATGGTGTATGTAGTTCGGATAGAAATTGTAGTTTGATAGAAGATTTCACCTCTAATATGGCGGTAATGCAGGAAACTGTAAGCCACGAATTGGGGCATAATTTTGGTTGCCCGCACAACAACTCACCGGGTAATAATATCATGGAGCCTTTCGTCAATCCGGCAGCCGATTTTTTCTCTCCGACTTCCCAATTATTCGGCAATGCCAGCCTTGTTGATTGCGATGGTTTTTCGACTTGCGGCTGTATTGAGATACTCGAAGCCATCCCCTTCAATTGTGACCCCGCATCCGGCACTTACAGCCTCTATGTCACTGTAGAACATAATGGAAATACAGGTTTGTTTGCACTCAATGCAGGGGGTATTTTCGCAAATTTCAGTTATGTGGCTAATGTCCAGAGTGTCACTTTGCCCTTTGTACCTGTTGGAACAAACCAAGTTACTGCAATTCATATTGGCGATGCTACTTGCCGCGATGAAATCAATTATATCGAACCACAACAGAATGTTGTGTTACCGCGATTGGATTATTGTGCATCCGACAGCAACAATTACGACCTCACAGCAACAGATACAGAACAATTCGGAACGATTCAACTCACTCTATTGAGCGATGCCTATGCACAGCAGGAAAACGCTGCAATAATCTATGATGTCAATGGTGCGATTGTGTATGATTATTTCCTCGCTTCATTCAATGCCGATGGCGAAACGGTACGCAATACAGGACTTTTAAATCTTGATTACGCGCCTTATACAGTGGTCGTCGGTGATGTTTTTGGTAATGGAATACAAGCTAATACTTGTTTTGGTGCGCCCGAATTGGAGGGTGGCTATTTGGTAGAAGACGGACAAGGTAACGTCATTTACGGACCCACTACCCCACCCTATGGACCACTCACTCCAACCAACTGCGATGGCAATGATGGTCACTCGCAAACACATACATTCACGCCGGCAGTAGAGGCTACTTTCGGTGGTAATTTTGTTGGAACAGGCGTCACAGACAGTGCAACTGACGACGGGATAGCTACTTTCAATCCTGCTGCGGCAGGTGTGGGGCAGCATTTTATAGACTATGATTTTACATCATATTACATTCGTCCCAATTCGCTTCCTTTTCAAAAAGCCAATGAAATGATAGGCGAATATTGTGAGCGTATCATCGTCAATGTTTACGCTGAGCCACAGCTTGAACTTTTGACGACTGTGTGCAATAATAACGGTACATATGCTCTTGTGGTAACGGCAGATTTAGGTGCATGGAATGTCGTGTCAAGCGGTGTAGCAGCAAGTGTTGGAGTAACTACGAATGCCGGAATACTTTTGGCAGATAGTACCACAGGTGGCAGTATCGCCGTCAGTCAAATTCCGCAAGGAACGGATGTTACCATCACGATTGGTGGCGATTCGCCCGGTACTTGTCAGCAAAGTATTACCATCATTGCTCCGGATTGTACTCCGCCTGAATGTGCAGCAGATAGTGGAGATTGGGAATGAGTTGACGAGTTTTGGGGATTTATAGCTCGTTGTGAAACCTATAAGGTTTTGAAAACCTTATAGGTTTATTTAACTGATGTTCAATGATTTATATAAAAAAATGGCTACCCGTCTAAGTTTGCCTAAAGCGAATACTCGTCAGACGAATCACTTTATTCAGTGCGAATATTTTATGAGACAAATCACGACATTTCACAAAAACCTTCGTCAGACGAGTGTGCCCGACAACTTGAGTTAGGCAAAGTT
>CALHBW010000272.1 GCA_937930625.1 uncultured Saprospiraceae bacterium
TTGAAATTTAAATAATGTAAAATGTAAAATAATAAATGTAAAAGTTGTAGGACGCGGGTGGACGCAATATGCTCTTATTTTATTGATTTTTAAATTTTTAAATAATATAAAAACATAAATGTATTGTACACGTACTACAAGCACTTTTACATTTTAAATTTGATATTTTACATTTCAAAAAAGTGTCAACTACTTTTACAGCAAATTTAAATAATGTAAAATGTAAAATAATAAATGTAAAATGTAAAAGTTGTAGGACGCGGGTGGACGCAATATGCTCTTATTTTATTGATTTTTAAATTTTTAAACAATATAAAAACATAAATGTAGTGTGCGCGTACTACATTTGTGTTTTTTTATTATTTAAAAATTTAAAAATCAATAAATTAGAAACGTCTCGCGTCCTACGACTTTTACATTTTACATTTATTATTTTACATTTTACATTAAATTAACTTAAATGCAAAAGTGTCAACTACCTTGATGAACTTGTCAAATTATTCATTATCCATTAATCATTATCCATTATCCATTAATTTCGACTCAATCTTCACTACACTTTGAAGCGTCTTATGTACCGGACATCGTGTTGAGATTTCGAGGATGCGTTGTCGTTGTTCTTCTGTTAAATTTCCTTCTAATTCTATTGTACAATCAAAATGTTCGATGCGTTTACCGACATTTTCGCAGTCTGTACAATCCTCCATATACCGACGACTGTAATCAATATGTACGAGTGCTTCCTGCAAATCCCACTTCTTTCGGCGGGCATACATGTGCATGGTCATCACCTTGCAAGCTGCCAATGAAGACGAAAGTAATTGATAAGGAGAAGGACCAAAATCATCGCCGCCCACTGACTCCGATTCATCCGCAAGAAGGGCGTGTTTGCCTGCTTTGATTTCGGTGGTATAGCCTGTATCGTCAAGTCGCGCGGCAACTTGTTTATCTGTTTTCAAAGGGGTGGATTGTGGCTTATCAATGTAGCGTCCCAACCATGTTCCCACCAAATTGCCGACATAATGTGCATCCGATTTATTGCTCAACATATGGTCTGCACCATCCAACGAAACAAAACTTTTCGGATGGTGTGCAGCATGGTAAATCTTAGCCGCATTTTCGATTTGGACAATGGTATCTTGGGGTGAGTGCATCACAAGGATGGGTTTGCGAAGTTCGCGCAAGACACCGTACATATTTTTGCTTTGCAAGTCATCCAAAAATTGTTTTTTAATTGTAAATGCCCTGCCGCCGATGTTGACTTTGGCTTTTCCGGTCGCTTCGATGGTTTCGATATTATCAGCAATTAGATGGGTGACATGTTCCGGTTCAGAAGGCGTCCCTATCGTGGCTACGGCTTTGATAGACGACAATTGCGAAGCAGCAAAAACTACTGCCGCACCACCCAGGGAATGTCCGACCAACAACTGCGGAGCTTCGTAATTTTCTTCTAAAAATTGCGCTGCCGCCAATATGTCTTCTACGTTTGATGTGAAATTTGTATCTTCAAAATCGCCTTCACTTTCACCCAATCCGGTAAAATCAAAACGCAGTACCGCAATACCGTTTTGCGTCAAACATCGCGCAATGTAACGCGTTGCAATCAGGTTTTTATTACCCGTAAATACATGCGCCAATATGGCGTAGGCATAAGTAACGCCATCCGCAGGTATTTCCAATTTAGCGGAAAGTTTATAGCCGTTTTGGTTGGTAAATTGTACTTTCTTTGATTGCATATTTAGCTCATGATGCTTCGATTTATAATTGACAAGTATTTGTCAATGTCTTCGCCAAATTGATAATTAATTTAAAAAACAATTTATATTCTATTCATTTTTAATAATTAATAAAAATTAAAAACAAAAAATTATCTTCTACGAATTTGCAATTATTCATTCGGCGAACATATTTCTCTATAAATCAAGGTAATAGTTCGCTATTAAGCCGTAGAGAAAATTCATGAATTTTCTCTACGGCTTATAACTGTCTGCCTATGGACTATCGACTACGGACTATCGACTAATTATCAATTAAAACAAAAGCCACCCGGAATCACTCCTGCCTCAAAACTATCAATCGGCGTACCATCAGGACGATAATAAAAAACGCTACCTTTGGACTGAAAATCAGCCGCGTCGGAAGTATAGATATAACCATTTGCAGGATCTACTCCCAAGCCATAAAAGGTGTAATTATCAGAAGTAATAAAAGAATTTCCGGGCAATATGCCATCTTCGATATCCATTCTCCAAACCTCTCCGCTTTCGAGATAATACAGTTGGTCACCTGCGCCATTGATAACAAGCTTTTGTGGTGACGCATCCGCATTAGAGAAGGTAAACACTTGCTCTGTTTCGAGCGTATTGGGGTCGATGCGTCGCAAAGCAGGAACATCCTCACCATAATAACCGCCATCGCTCAATACCCAAATTTTTCCGTTTCTATCAACTTGCAGACTGTTGGGTGCATAAGTTACGGAAAGCGTCTGTATGACTTCATCCGTAGCGGCATCAATGACCATCAAATCATAACTATTCATAATACCAACAAAGACTTTTCCGCCGGACATGACCATCTGTTCGCCCCATCCCGTTGAGATGGTTTTGGTGATTTCATTGGTTTTTAAATCAATAATATCTAAGGTCGTAGAGCCACCAAAAGTAATATTCGTTACGTAGGCTTTATCGTTATTAATTGGTAGAAAATAGCGTGGTGCGGTTAGTCCGCTGATAGTGCCTTCGCTTTCGAGTGTTGTGCCATTAGCAACTTCAATTTTACCCGAATTATTCACCACAATATACGCTTTGTTATTGTGAAAAGTCATGGATTGAACTACGTCACCGAGCTTAAATTCGTTGACCTCCTCAAAAATACCATCCCATACTGAACCCGATTCCCGGCTTATAGCGGTCAGCGAACCATTTGATGAGCCAAAATTCCCTTCGTTTAGTACGAAAACATGATTGTCCAAATCTCCCCATATGGGCGGATTTCCATCATCTTCGCAAGCAGCAAACAGCAAACTTGCTATCAATAAAAAACCTAATAATCTGATATTCATAATTTTATTTTTGATGAGTTGTGGAATTGACGAGTTGCCGTGTCGTCGTCAATTCGACAACTCTACAACTCATGAACTCGTCAACTCAAAATCGCTTTGTTTTTCTTTTTTTCTTTTTTTCTTGTGTTCCGAAAGATAATTCGGTGCTGGTATAAAGCGTCCCAAAAGTCAAGGTCGCATTATACACCTGCGAAATGGCATTAATCACTTGGTCTTTAGTCAATTCTTTCAGGGGGTGGATATACGCCACCCACATAATATCGTTTGAGACGGCGTATCGCACATCGAGTGCTGTGTGAAAATTAGCTTCCATCGCTGCTTTCATTTCTTCCTCTGTCACGTCTTTTGCTTCCTTGACAGGAGCAATAATTCTCATTCTATTGTTGGTTTGGTCAGTAATACACATCATGGGCATACCCTTGATTTGCATTTCCCACATGCCGTTTGTCCCAACGACGGAATCACTCATCACGTAGATAATCTTTTCTAGTTTGTCATTATCCATCATTTGGGCATCAACTTGGTTTGGAAGGCAAGACAGCATGGCTATCATTAAAATTGTAGTGCAAAGATACTTCATTAGACTTTTTTTATTGGTTAAAAAATGAATTAAAATAGCAGATAGTTGGTAGTCTGTAGGCAATCGTAAGTCTTATTTTTCGCGTAGCGAAAAAATAAAAACTATGGACTATCAAGCATCGACTACGGGCTAACCACAAGCATTTGCTTATCTAAAACGTCAATATGTTCTTTTAAAGTGCCTATAAAATCATCACCGTATTTCAGATAAAACGCCATAAAATTGTCTTTACGCTCCTGCAAACCGCGATTTGGAAAGAGCTTTCCCTTCAAACCTTTGATGCGGTTGGTAGAGGTTTCGTGTTGACGTTTTTCGGCACGAAGGAGTTTTTGTTCGAGTTGGTCGAGACTTTTTAGGGCTTTTGTTTGTTCCCCCAATACGCTTTTTTCGAGCGAGT
Organism: uncultured Saprospiraceae bacterium; assembly: GCA_937930625.1. Lineage (GTDB taxonomy): Bacteria > Bacteroidota > Bacteroidia > Chitinophagales > Saprospiraceae > JAHDEO01. Next base: position 4,039 of record CALHBW010000272.1, read on the forward strand.
TATCAATACTTTTGGCTTGCGTCAATACGTTATCATATAATGTTTTTAATTGTGTTTTTGCTTCGCTCAAATCTAATTCTTGCTTAGTATTTTTTTGTACAAAATGCTTAATTAAGGCGTCTTCTTCCGTGAAAATTTCCGCTACACTCAAGCCCAGTTGACTCATCTTTTTAGTTTGTCCTACATCGAGCCACATCACCGAAGCCCGCCGCACCAGCATCGGAAACGGCACGCCAAAATGCTCAAATTGCGCCTTGCGTTCCAGCCAATAAGCTATCTCCCCACCGCCGCCAATATACGCCAAATTCGGAAATAAAACTTCCTGATACAGTGGGCGCATAACCACATTCGGGCTGAATCGTTCGGGATATTCGCGTATTTCTTGTGTAATTTCTTTTTCGGAAAATGTATAATTCGTATTCAAGACCTTATACGCCTCACCCTCGCGCACGATACGCTCGCGCACACCTTCGCGCATGTAGAAAAAATTGATTTCGCGCGGTGTTGCCTGTCCTTTAAATCCGACTTTTTCTAACTCGCTAATCGTTTGATTAACAATTTGATAGGAAGGTTGTTCTATAATTTCCTTTAAAATATAATCGACAAATAATTGCTTTGCCTCACGGCTGCTCGTTATGAAAACAACTAAGCCGTACTGTTTGAATAATTCATTAGCAAGATAAAAAGTGGCTTCGTCTAAAGTATCATTTTGCGCGTATGCGCGGTGCATCAGGTCGAATATTTTTTGAGCATTTTCCGAATCGCCGAGTAGCGTTTTGAGTTCATCGAGAACAGGCGCGATATTTTTGGTGGACATCTTTCCTACCGAACCTTTTTCATCATTTTCCCAAGCCAGCGTTTTGCCAAATAAATTAAAATGATTGATTTCCGCAAAATCATGGTCTTCGCTGCCCATCCAATATACAGGCACAAAATTATAGTCGGGATAATGTTCGGCGAGTTGTTCTGTGAGATTAATCGTGGAAATAATTTTATAGATAAAATAAAGGGGTCCCGTAGCCAGAGAGGGTTGATGTCCTGTGATGATGGTAAAGGTATTATCCGAATTTAAAGCCTCAATATTCGCAATGACTTTATCGGTCGTATTAATGTGTTGATATTGTTTTTTGAGGATATTTACGAGCGCATTTCGATTTTTATACGCCTTTTTCTTTTCGATAATTGTTTTAAAACTTTCTATCGAAACAGGATATTCGTAGAAAGGTCGCAATGCTTCGGCTTCTTGTACATAAGCCCTGTCTCGCGCCGAAAATTGAGGTACTTGGTCGTATGTTAATTTAGTAATCTGCATATTCGTATAAATCGTCCGCGAAATTACTACATTAAGTATCAGGAACAAAATAAATCATTTACAGAAAGAAATCAGG
>CALHBW010000273.1 GCA_937930625.1 uncultured Saprospiraceae bacterium
GGCTACCCGTCTAACTTTGCCTAAAGCGAATACTCGTCAGACGAATCACTTTATTCAATGCGAATATTTTATGAGACAAATCACTACATTTCACAAAACCTTCGTCAGACGAGTAGTAATCTCGCAAGCAAACTTAGACGGGTAACCACTAATTGCCAACCCCAAATTAAGTTTTAAAATCACCTTCAAAACAGACATATACCAAACGCATTTTTTTTATTTTTTGTGGAAAAAGTTTGCGCCGGGCTTTTCCTGAAAAAATTCAGCACCATTTCATTAGCACTACACACAGGCAATATCGTTTCATCTCCCATGCCAATAAATATTCAAATTCATAGCTCTCCGTCCAAATTTACTTCATCCACCGCCCTGCTTTCTTGCTAATTAAGACTTTGATATCGAATGTTGCCCAACCTTTTCAGATTAATCTTCAACTTGTACCAGCTTCATATCTACTTCTTTCCGTTCCATATTCACATCAATGATTTCAACACGAACTTGCTGCCCCATACGATAGGTATCGCCCGACCACTGCCCTTTCGCTACAAAGCGATTTTCGAGATACATCGGTTCTTCTATCGTATCGAATCGCACCAAGCCCTCGCATTGATTTCCGGCAACTTCCACGAACATACCACGCTCGATAATCCCCGAAACCACGCCGTCAAATTCCTGCCCGATGCGGTCTTTCAGGTATTCTGCTTGCTTGTATTTTACCGATTCGCGCTCGGCTTCCATTGCCTTTCGCTCTTGATTCGAGATGTGTTTGCATTGCATCTCCAATTCCTCGTTATCCATACGATAGGCTTTCTCCAAATTTCGGAATAAAATCCTGTGTACCAATACATCTGCATACCGACGAATCGGCGAAGTAAAATGCGTATAATTATCAAATGCCAAGCCGTAGTGACCAATATTTTCCGTCGTATAGACCGCCTTTGACATCGTGCGAATGGCGAGTGGTACAAGCAATTTGAGCGCATCTTGCGTCTCGGCTTCCTTCATCAACTTGGTGTAAGCCGCAGCGATTTGGCGAGGTGTATCAAACTCCAATTTGTAGCCCATTTGCAGGGCGTATTGAGCAAATTCGCTGACCTTTTCCGGGTCGGGTCTGTCGTGTACACGATATACAAACGGTACAGGTGCGCTGTCTTTTTTATTGGCAAAAATAGTCGCCACTTCGCGATTCGCCAACAACATAAAATCCTCAATCAGCAAGTGAGCATCCTTCCGAACTTTCAGATATACATCAACCGGTTTACCCACCTCATCCAATACAAATTGTACTTCTTCCGTCTCAAAATTAATCGCGCCTTTTTTGAATTTTTGCTTACGCAATTTATGAGCGATTTTATTGAGTTTTTTCAATTCCTCTGCAAAATCGCCTTCGTCTGCCTCCAGCACTTCTTGTGCTTCTTCATACGTAAATCGGCGATTAGAGTGCGTCACCGTCCGTCCAAACCAACGATTGACGATTTTATCACTTTTATCAAATTCAAACACTGCCGAGAAAGTCAATTTATCCTCATTCGGACGCAGCGAACACAATTCATTTGACAACCTCTCCGGCAACATAGGCAACACTCTATCAACGAGATACACCGAAGTTGAGCGTTTCAAGGCTTCCTTGTCAATGGCGGTATTTTCCTTTACATAATGTGTCACATCTGCGATATGTACGCCCACTTCGCAATGCCCGTTTTCAAGGTATTGAATCGACAGTGCATCATCAAAATCCTTCGCCGTCAATGGGTCAATTGTAAAGGTCGTCACCTCACGCATATCGCGTCTGCGGCTGATTTCGCGTTCAGCGATTTCAGTCGGCATCATATCCGTTTGCTGTATCACCGCCGACGGAAATTCGAGATTAAAACCCTGTTGAATCAAGATGGATTTCATCTCAATGTCGTGACTACCCGCTTCGCCGAGTACCATCGTGACGCGACCTGACGGACTGCGTTTTTCGCTCGTATGCCATTCGGTGATTTGTACGATGACTTTCTCTCCATCACTCGCGCCTTTCGTCTTTTTTGGCGGCACGTAAATATCAATTGGCATCCGCCGTGAGTCCGCGACTACGAAGGCAAATTTTTGAGAAATATGAATCGTCCCGATAAAACTTTCGGTGGCGCGTTTCAGCACTTCTACGATGCGTCCTTCGGGTTTTTGTTTGCGCGAATTTTCGGCGTATTCCACCTTTACTCTATCGCCATGCAGGGCAGAACCCACATTTCGCGGTGCTACGTGAATATCAAATTCAAGGTCGTCGCATACGATGTACGCCGAGCCGCGTTGGGTCATATCCACGCGCCCCTCTGACGTCACTTTCGGACGGATGCGCTGCCCAATAGCCAGTTTGTATTTTTCGTTGGAAAGTTTAATGATTTTGCCTTCTGATTGCAATTGCTCCAATCGCGCCTCTACTGCATCAACAGAAGTTTTTCCTTTGAGTTTTTTCTTCAATTGCGCGGCATTATACCGCTTTTTAGGGCTTCTTTTAAATATAAAAAAGATGTCTTGTTTTAGTGTCTTATTTTTCTTGTTTTTCCTCATAATTTAATGCTTACTAATGAGCGAATTTTGAATGAGTGAATATTTTTAACGTGTACATGGTTTCATTTTTTTTAGAAATAATAAAACAGTAACACATATGAAATATTCACTCATTCAAAATTCGCTCATTCACTCATTGCCCCTTCGGGGGAAATATTAATAATATGGTGTTGGGAAAAGGATGTGGGAGTAAGGTTTTTGGTGTTTTGTGCGGATTCGCCTTCTTTCACTTCTATCTGCCAACTGCTCGTAATAACGGCTACTGTGACTTTAAACGAGGATTCCCCGGAAATAGTTCCCGCGATACGTTTTTTTTCTACAAAATTTCCTTTCTTATCGAATATCACCAACCAATAATGGTACTCCATCAACCCCGCTTGCCAATATACCAAACCGTGAAATTCCTTTGCATCAGGTAAGCGAAAACAAGGGATAAATTCGGTAAATTCATCCATCGCCTCACCTTCTTCTAACAGAAACTGTAATATAGAATCTTGCGAAAGCGGTTTGTTTTTCTTTTCAAATTCGCGGAAGGTATCGGGTGTGAGTTCGATGGGCAATGTTGCCTTCGGAAATTTGGAAGTCAGTGTGGTGAAGCCTGCGCGTTTGGTTTGTTTTGCCATAAACAATGAGTAAATGATTAGATGAATAAATGAGTAAATAAAAACATCATTCAAATAAAACCCATTAATTTGGATCGTTTAATCTGTAATAATTTCGATGTAAAGATAGCTAATTGAAATCCCAAATTCAAAGTGACTACATTCTCTATTGAGTTATTCAAATGAGTGTTTCACAAAACGGTGGTCATCACTAAAACCTCTCCAAACCAAAACGTCTTTCTGAATTTATTTCAGAATCTCTTGAACGACAAGCACGACATTAAGTGTGAGCCAAAACCTTTTATTTTACTCATAAACAACAAGTTATGAGATTTTGTGCGACATTAGTTTTCTATGGTTCGGGAGATACTGAAATAAATTCAGTATGACGGTTGCTTTTCGGTTTTTTTATTTTGAATGAACCCGTCACCGATTTGTGACACACTCAAAATAATCAACTAAAACTCTAATTACAAAAGTATGTCCTATAAAGGTCTTTGGAATTTGTGATTTGATTTGGAATTTGGTACTTACACTTCGTACCTTTGCGCCCTGAAATGAAAAAGCATACAGAAAATATACATCCGATATTCGACAGACTCCTCCAAAGAGGGGCAAAAGAGACAATGCTCAAGCAACGTTCTATTGCCTTATG